>NCCY01000043.1:0-12418 GCA_002279855.1 Rhizobiales bacterium 12-68-15 | reverse complement strand
TCGCCTATCATCAGCTCACCCTCCTGCCGGACGCCCCCTCCTGGTGGCTGTTCGCCGGGCTGCTGCTGGTCCCCGATCTGTCCATGCTGGGCTATCTCGCCGGGCCGGGCATCGGCGCCCTCCTCTACAATGCCGCCCATACGACGCCGGGGCCGATCGCCCTCGGCCTGCTGGGCGTGGCTATGGGGCATCCTCTGGCGCTGGCGCTGGCGCTGGCGGTGATCTGGCTCGCCCATATCGGCCTCGACCGGGCGCTCGGCTACGGGCTGAAATATCCCGGCGCCTTCGGCGACACCCATCTCGGGCGGCTTTCCCCGGGCAAGCGCGCGACCCCTTAGCCGGCGCTGCGCGGCTGGATGCATGAAAACGGGAAATTCAATGAAATCATTGAATTAGACCATCTATAAAGTTGCCCCTTACCGCCCTTGCGCGCTTGATTGCCGCCCCCCGATGGGCAACCTTCCCGCCCGGGGACGTCACCTGCGGTGGCGGCGAGGGGAGGGTTCGGCATGGCCGGGGCGAAGGATCTGCGACCACAGGCGCCGGAAATTCCCCTGCCGCGCGGCGAGGCCTATGCGCTGCCGGGCGGTGCGCCGGTGGGGCGGCCGGCCTGGTGGAAGTTCTTCGGTCCGGCCTTCATCATCTCCATCGGCTATTTCGACCCCGGCAACTGGGCCACCGACCTGCAGGCGGGAAGCCAGTTCGGCTACACGCTGCTCTGGGTGCTGTCGCTGAGCTGCCTGATCGGCGCGCTGGTGCAGAATCTCTGCGCCAAGCTCGGCATCGCCTCGGGCAAGGACCTCGCCCAGCATTGTGCGGAGCGCTACCCGCCCTGGATGGCGAAGGTGTTCTTCGTCTCGGCGGTGATCTCCATGATGGCCACCGACCTTGCCGAGATCATCGGCGTGGCGGTCGCGCTCCAGCTCCTGTTCGGCATTCCGCTCTGGGAAGGCGCGCTGATCACCATCATCGACGTGTTCCTGATCCTGCTGCTGAACCGCTGGGGGTTCCGCGCGGTCGAGACCATCTTCCTCGCTTTCCTGACGACGGTCTCGGTCATGTACGTGATCGAGATGTTTCTGAGCCATCCGGACTATGCGGCGGTGGCCATGGACAGCGTCGTCCCCTCCGCCGACATTCTCCAGGCGGATGCGCTGTTCGTGGCGGTGGGCATCATCGGCGCCACCATCATGCCGCACAATCTCTACCTGCATTCGCACCTCGCCATCTCCCGGCTGCGGGAAAAGCTTGCGGCCCCGCAGGTGCTCTATCGCTGGTCGCAGTGGGACACCAACATCTCGCTGTTCGTCGCGTGGTTCATCAATGCCGCCATTCTCGTGGTCGCGGCGGCGGTGTTCCATCCCATCTTCCTGAAGGACGGCACGGTCATCCAGTCCTTCGATGATGCCTACAAGACACTGGTCCCCATTCTCAGCCAGGGCGCCGGCCTCATCTTCGCGCTGGCGCTGCTGGTCTCGGGCGTCGCCTCCTCCACCTCCGCGACCCTCGCCGGGCAGGTGGTGTTCGAGGGCTTCCTGAAGATGGACCACGTCAATCCCTTCCTCATCCGGCTGTGCACCCGCCTCGTCACCATGGCGCCAGCGCTGGTGGCGATCCTGATGCACGCCCATCCGGTCGAGATCCTGATGTGGAGCCAGGTCATCCTCTCCATCCAGCTGCCCTTCGCCATGCTGCCGCTGGTGATGCTCACCGATGACCGCAAGGTCATGGGCGCCATGGTGAATGCGGGCTGGATCCGGCTCGTCATGTGGCCGGCCACGGTGATCCTGCTGGTCCTCAATCTCGTGGTCCTCGGCCAGACGGTGGGATGGATTCCCGGCGGCTGAGGAGGGACGGCCCGTCCCGAAATCTATCCCGGCTCCGCCCGAGGGGCGGCGCCATTCTGGTGGAGTGAAGACACATGGTCAGTGAAACCCTTGAGGCAAAGCTCAACGACCTGCTCAATGGCGAGCTGGAAGCGCACCACATCTATCTCCAGTGCGCGGCCTGGGCCTCGGCCAACAAGTTCGAGGGCGCGAAGAGCTTCCTGCTTCTGCATGCGACCGAGGAGCGGGGCCACATGCTGAAGTTCTTCACCTTCCTCGACGATCTCGGCGCGCCCATCTCCTTCAAGGCGCTGGAGAAGCCGGTGATCGAGGCGGCCAACGTGCGCGAGTTGTTCATCCGGGTGCAGGAGGAGGAGCGGAAGGTGTCGTCGCACATCTATGAGGCCATCCACCTCGCCCGCGCCGAGCACAGCTACGAGGCGGACCAGTTCCTCCAGTGGTTCGCGGCCGAGCAGCATGAAGAAGAGAAGCTGTGCCGTCAGATCCTCGACCTCATCGACCTGATCGGCGAGGGCCCGAACTCGAACTATCTGATCGACAAGGAACTGGCGGGCCTCGCCAAGGCGGGCTGAGCGCGGACAGGACGAGGGCCGGGCACGCGTCCGGCCCCCGTTTTTGCAAGGCGTGCCTCCGGAGCGGTCTTGCCCTAGCCATCCTTGCCGGCCGCGTGCGGCGGCACAGGGCGCCAGTCCGTTGTTTTTCCGGCTTTTCCTGCGGTGGAGCGGGCTCCCCGGCGCCGGAAAATGATCTATGGTCCCACGGGTGGGAGGGGCCGAAGCCGTGGGGCAGTTCTTCAAGGACGCGATGTTCGATGCGCAGTTCCTGCGCATTCTTGGCCTGACCTTCTCCGGCGGCGCCGATATCGGCGAGTGCTTCGCCCTCGCGCGGCGCATTCGGGATGGCGACACGGACGCCTGGTATGAGGGCTGGACCCGGCTTGCCGAGCGCATCCACGATGCCGGACAGGCAAGCTTCGTCGCCGGGCGGATGGCGAGCGCGCGCGAAGCGTTCTTCCGCGCGGCCATGTATTTCCGGGCCTCTTACAGCTTCCTGCTTCAGCCGCCGCTCGATGCGCGGGCCGTCCGTGCCTATGAGCGGCAGGAAGAGACCTTCGCCCGCGCCATGGCGCTGATGCCCGTGCCGGGAACGGCGCTGAGCATTCCCTTTGCCGATACGCCCTTGCGCGGCCTGTTCTTTGCCCCCGACGACACCGGCGCGCGGCGGCGGACGCTGGTGATCAACAACGGCTATGACGGCACCGCCGAGGAGATGTTCCTCATGAGCGGGCCGGCGGCGCTGGCGCGCGGCTACAATGTGCTGGTGTTCGATGGCCCCGGGCAGGGGCGCGCGCTGATGAAGCAGGCCATCCCCCTGCGGCCGGACTGGGAGACGGTGATCCGGGCGGTGCTGGACGCCCTGATCGCCCGGCCGGATGTGGACCCGGCGCGTCTGGTTCTGATGGGATGCAGCCTCGGCGGGTTGCTGGCGGCGCGCGCGGCAAGCTACGAGCCGCGCCTTGCCGCCTTGGTGGCGGACCCCGGCCAGTTCTCCATTCTGGAGGAAGCGCGCGCGCATATGCCGGACGCGCTGGTGCGGCAGCTTCCCAACGGCAACCGCCTCGTGCTCGCGGTGTTCGGCCGGATGCTGGCGCGCAGGGCGCGCCATCCCACCGGCGGCTGGGCCTTGCGGCGCGGCATGCTGGTGCATGGCTGCGACAGCCCGCTCGCCTATCTCAAGGATGCCGCCCGCTACACGGTGCAGGGGTGCGTGGGCGAGATCGCCTGCCCGACGCTGATCTGCACCACGGAGGGGGACGGCGCCGGCCGCAGCGCGCGGCAGGTGTTCGACCGGCTTGCCTGCGAGAAGCGCTTCCATGTCTTTACCGCCGCCGAGGGCGCCGACGCCCATTGCGAGGCGGGCGCGCGCAGCGTGTTCAATCGCGAGGCGTTCGACTGGCTGGACGCGATCCTGGAGCGGGCCTGAGTCCGGCCGTCAGGTGGCAGGGCCGGGCGCGACCTTGACCTTGGCCCGCTGCCCCAGCGCCACCACGGCCATCACCGCCAGCATGAAGCCGTAGGTTTCGAGGTCCGGCGCCTCGCCATTGATGGGCCAGGACAGGACCACGATGAGAAAGGTCTGCAACAGCTGCAACTGGCCGACCCGCGCGATGCCGCCCAGCGCCAGCCCCTTGTTCCAGAAGAAGAAGGCGCCCAGCTGGCTGACCGCCGCCACATAAATCAGCGCGGCCCACGCGCCCGGCGGCACGGTGGAGAGCGTATCCGGGCGGGTGAAAAGCATGACCGGCACCGCCACGGGAAGACCCAGAACCAGCGACCAGCAGATGACCTCCCAGCCGGCAATCTGGCGGGAGAGACGCCCGCTCACCGCATAGCCGATGGCGCACAGGACGGCAGCGAGCCCGAGCAGGGCATCGCCCGACCCGAAATCGCCCGCGCCGCCATTGCGCAGGGCGAAGGCGATCACCAGCGCGCAGCCAAGGCCGGAAATGAGGACGAAGGTCAGGCTCGGCCGCTCGCCGGCCAGCACGGTGGCGGCAAGGGTGGTGGCAAGAGGCAGGATGCCCAGCACCACGCCGGCATGGGAGGAGGGCACCGTGACGCTGCCATAGGCCATCAGCAGCGGGAAGCCGACCATGAGGCAGGCGGCGATGGTGAGAAGATCGCGGATCGCGATGCCGCGCCGCCAGGGCGGCGGCGAGCGCCATGTCACCAGAATGGCCGCCGCGAGAATGCCGGCAAGGCTTGCGCGGGCGAAGGTGAGGAAGGCGGGGTCGAGCCAGCGCACCGCATAACGGGTGGCGGGCACCGTGGCGCCGAACAGGACGACACCCACCAGGCCCAGCAGGAGGCCCATCGAAACGCGACGATCCATCAGTAACCTTTCGATGCGCACCGTCGCGCCGCACGACCAAGGGGCGGGGCGGCGTGTGTCCGCACGGGCGCCAATGCGCGCCAGACGCCAATTTGCGCCAGACTTGGCAAGAGAACGCTGGATGTGAGGCCCGGCTGCGTGCCGGGGCAGAGACAGTCTCCTCTAGCGCCTGCGATCGGCCGTGAAAAATAAAAGAAAATAATATGTCGCGCTGCCGTCGCTGATCTTGAACTTCGCCATGGGGGCGATGTGCATCTGCAACCAAATGTGACATGGACGTTCGGCGCGGGGCGGATACATTGGCCCCTCGAACAGGGCACCCGCTCCGGGGGGCCGCTGGAGGCAACGGCTTCCATGGGAACCGGCGGCAATCCGCTTCGGCCAACGGCCGGCGGCGTGCGCGGCCGGGCGGATCGGAGCGGCCCCGAAGGGGATTGAACATGACGCAGCCGAACCGGCCCGGCCACGAGGTCGATCCGAAATTCCTTGAGATTCTCGTCTGCCCGCTCACCAAGGGGCCGCTGGTCTATGACCGGGCGAAACAGGAACTCGTGTCGCGCGCCGCCCGGCTCGCCTTCCCCATCCGGGATGGCATTCCGATCATGCTCGCCGACGAGGCGCGCCGCCTGGACGAAGCCGAACTGAACGGCTGAGCCGTCTTATGGCGACGCGCCGCGCTTTTCTCGCGGCGGCTGCCTGCGCCGTGATGCTCACCGCCTCGAAGCGGCTCGGTGCCGCGCCGGTCTTCGAGGTGATAGAGAGCGAGTGGCAGGCCGGCGGCCTCGCCGGGACTTTTGCCGAGGCGCGCAACGGTCCGCGCACCGCGCCGGCTGTGCTGCTGATCGCCGGGTCCGGGCCGACCGACCGGAACGGCAACGGTCCGGCCATCGCCACCGACCTGTATCGCCAGCTTGCCCTCGGCCTTGCCGGCGCGGGCTATCGCGTGCTGCGTTACGACAAGAGGGGCGTGGGCGCGTCCGCCGCCCTGGTGCGGCGGGAAGAGGATCTGCGCTTCAACCATTATGTGGAGGACGCGGCCCTCGCCCTCGCCAGCCTGCGCGCCCGCAGCGACACCGATGCCGTGTTCCTCGCCGGGCACAGCGAGGGGGCGAGCGTCGCGATCCGGACGGCCGCGCAGTCTCCCGTGGATGGCCTTGTGCTGATGGCGGGGCCGGGGCGCCGGCTGGATGCCATTCTCGCCGACCAGTTCCGTGCCATGAACCTTCCGGATGCCATGCTGGGGCGTGCGCTCGCCATCCTCTCCACGGTGGCGGCGGGCGGGCATGTGCCGGATGTGCCGAAGGCGCTGCGCATGGCGTTCCGCCCCTCGGTTCAGCCTTTCCTCGCCTCCGAATGCGCGGTGGACCCGGCTGCCGAACTGGCGCGGCTGACCACGCCGACGCTGCTGCTTCAGGGCACGCGCGATTTGCAGGTGGGGGCGCAGGACCTTGATGCGCTGGCGCGCGGACGCCCCGATGCGCAGATCGTGCAGTTGTCCGGCGCGAACCATGTGTTCAAGTTCGCCCCTTCCGAACGCAGCGGGAACTTTGCCCTCTATCGCGATCCCCGCATTCCCCTGCATCCGGACATGCTGCCCTCGCTGGTGCGGTTCATCGAGGCGCGGACTTGATCTTGTCCGCCTGACGCCGGGCCGAGGCCGGAAAACCGCCCCGATCGCAGGCGAAGCTGTGGGTCGAACCGGAGATCAGGTGCCCATGACCGAAGCAGTGTCCCCCGCCCCGTCCCCCGTCCCCTCTGCGGCGCGACCGGAGGCGGCGATCACCCTCACGCTGGAGCATTCCGTCGCCGTGGTGCTGCTCGACATGCTGGGGCGCATGGATGAGAGCGGCGCGGAGCCCGTCCTGCCGCCGCTCGAACATGCCTCGGAGCGGGTGGCCATGTGGGTGCTGCGCTCCGCGCTGGAAGGCGCGGTGGGCGAGGATCTCGCCGGCGATTATGATGCGGCGCTCGAGGCCGCGCACCGCGCCGTCGTCTCCGACCTCGGGGAGAAATGAGAACGGCCGGGGGATGCCCGGCCGTCCGTCACGCAAAGGGCGTGGGGGTCACCAGCTCGACAGGACGGCGCCCTTGAAGGTCTGGTCGGTGAAGGCCTTCACCTCGGGCGAGCGATAGCTCTCCACCAGCACGGCCACCCACGGCTTGTCCTTGTCCTGCGCGCGCACCGCGATGACGTTCACGTAAGGCCCCTTGGGGTCTTCCCTCAGGATCGGGTCCTTCACCGGGTCGAGGCCGGCTTCCTTGGCGTAATTGGTGTTGATGCCGGCGGCATCCACGTCCGGCAGCGAGCGGGGAAGCTGGGCGGCGTCGATCTCGACGATCTTCAGCTTCTTCGGATTGTCGGTGATGTCCGCGACGCTCGGCTTGAAGCCGACGCCGTCGCGCAGCTTGATATAGCCCTTGTCCTTGAGCAGCAGCAGCACGCGCCCGCCATTGGTGGGATCGTTCGGAATGGCGATTGTGGCGCCCGCCGGCAGGTCGTCGAAGCTCTTGAACTTCTTGGAATAGATGCCGATCGGGAAGTTCACCGTGGTGGCGACGGAGACGATCTTGTAGCCGCGATCCTTCACCTGGTTGTCCAGATAGGGCTGGTGCTGGAAGGAATTGGCCTGGATCTCGCCGGCCTCCAGCGCGGTGTTCGGCACCACATAATCGGAGAATTCGACGATCTGGATGTCCAGCCCCTTCTTGGCCGCGACGGGCTTGGCGGCTTCGAGGATCTGGGCGTGGGGGCCGGGGGTGACGCCGACCTTGATGGTATCGGCCGAGGCGGCGGTGGCGAGCAGCGCAAGGCCGGCTCCCGCGATGAGGGTCCTGAGGGTCATGGGGTCGTCTCCTGGTCAGTTCGCTTTAAGGGATGTCGCGGGCCGGCCTCAGCCGCGCCGGCTGCGCTTGTCGAGGCGGCGGGCGAGAAGGTCGCCGATGCTCTGCACCGCCTGCACCAGCAGGATCAGCACGATGACGACGGTCGCCATCACTTCCGGCATGAAGCGCTGGTAGCCGAAGCGGATGCCGAGGTCGCCCAGCCCGCCGCCGCCGACCGCGCCCACCATGGCCGAGTAGCCGATGAGGCTGACCACCGCGAGGGTGAGGGCCAGGGTGATGGCCGGCAGCGCTTCGGGCAGCAGCACCTTCCAGACGATCTGGAGCGGGCTTGCGCCCATGGCGCGGGCGGCCTCCACCAGACCCTGGTCCACCTCGCGGATCGCCGCCTCGATCAGCCGGGCGATGAAGGGCGCGGCGGCGACCGTGAGCGGGACGATGGCCGCGTTGGTGCCGATGGAGGTGCCGGCGATCAGCCGCGTGAACGGGATGATGGCCACCACCAGGATGATGAAGGGCGTGGAGCGGGCGGCGTTCACCAGCAGCCCGAGGGCGTGGTTGAGCCACGGGGCGGCGAACAGCTCGCCCGCGCGGCTGGTGGCGAGGAACACGCCGAGCGGCAGGCCGATCAGGGTGCCGATCACGCCCGCGACCGCCACCATGAACAGGGTGGCCTGCGTCGCCTGCACCAGAAGGTCGATCATGGACGGTGTGAGGAAATCAAACATAGCCCAGCACCTCCGCGCCGAGATCCAGCCGCTGCACCGCATTGAGCACGGCGGAGATGGTGGTGGCCTCGTTCGGTATTCCGACCACGATCACGCCGAACGGATGGCCCGCAATCTCGTCCACCTGCGCCTGGATGATGTTGAGATCCACCGAGAGCAGGCGCGAGACGCGCGAGAGCACCGGATCGGTGGCATGGGTGCCGGTGAAGGTGATGCGGATGAGTGCTTCGCCCGCCCCTTCCGGCTCCGGTTTCAGCCGACCCGCCACATATGGCGGGAGCGTCGCGCCGGTGACGGCGGAGATGAAGGAGCGCGTGGTGGCATGGCGCGGCCGGGCGAACACCTCATAGGTCGCGCCGTCCTCCACGATCCGCCCGCCATCCAGCACCGCCACACGGTCGGCCACCGACTTGATGACCCCCATTTCGTGGGTGATGAGGAGGACGGTGAGGTTCAGTTCCGCATTCACCCGCCGCAGCAGGCCGAGAATCTGGTTGGTGGTCTCGGGGTCGAGCGCCGAGGTCGCCTCGTCCGAGAGCAGCACGCGGGGCCGGGTGGCGAGGGCGCGGGCGATGCCGACGCGCTGCTTCTGGCCGCCGGAGAGTTCCGCCGGATAGCGGTCGCGCTTGTCCGCAAGGCCGACGAGATCCAGCAGCGGCTCCACCCGCGCGCGGATCTCGCGGGCGCCGACGCCGGCAATCTCCAGCGGCAGCGCCACATTCTCATAGGCCGTGCGCCGCGCCAGCAGGTTGAAGTGCTGGAAGATCATGCCGATGGAGCGGCGCGCCTGGCGCAGCCCGGATTCGGAGAGCGCGGTGATGTCGATGCCATCGACGATGATGCGGCCGGAACTTGCCTGCTCCAGCCCGTTGACGAGGCGGATGAGGGTGGACTTGCCGGCGCCCGAGCGGCCGATGACGCCGACAATGGCGCCTTCCGGAACGGCGAGGTCCACGCCCGATAGCGCGGCCACGTCCGGCGTGCCGCGCCGCGCGGGGTAGGTCTTGCCCACCTGTTCAAAGCGGATGATGGATGGTGTCACGTCAGTCCCCTCCGCCACTGCGGGCGGTCTCGGGGCCACAATAGGAAAGGGAGCGTTCACGGTCATCTCCGGGGCGCCCTGCCGGTGCACGCAAGGTGCACGTCCGCGCGTGGCGGAACGGTCAGGTCAGGGCTGAAAGCAGGGAACGGGCAGGCAATATCGCGGCTGATGCCGCAGTCACATTCGCCGACAATGGCAGCACGTCATGGCCGCACCCGTTGCTCCGGAAATTCGATGATCTTCATATCGTTCGTTTTGACGAACGTGTCAACGGTCTTGTTGCGCCGCGTCATGGGGAGCGCGGGCGGCGCGCGAGGCGCCGCCCGCGCGGATCATTCCGCCGGATGGTGTGCCCGGCCATGGCCGGGGTCTTCGCCCGCCTCGTCGCGCTTGCCGATGAAGCGTCCGAACACGCGTCCGAACAGATGGTCGATGTCGTCCATCACCGTGAACACCGCCGGCACGAACACCAGCGACAGGACCGTGGAGGCCAGCAGCCCGCCGATGACCGCGATGGCCATGGGCGCACGGAACGCCCCGCCTTCGCCCAGCGCTAGCGCCGAGGGCACCATGCCCGCCGCCATGGCGATGGTGGTCATGATGATGGGCTGGGCGCGCTTGCGGCCGGCCTCGATCAAGGCGGTGTAGCGGTCATTGCCCTCCGCGATGGAGACGATGGCGAAGTCCACCAGCAGGATGGCGTTCTTGGTCACGATGCCCATCAGCATCAGGAAGCCGATGACCACCGGCAGCGACACGGAATTGCCGGTCAGGAGCAGCGCCACGAAGGCGCCGCCCACCGAGAGCGGCAGGGAGATGAGGATGGTGATGGGCTGGAGCACGTCATGGAACAGCAGCACCAGAACGGCCAGGACCAGCATGATGCCCGCCGCGATGGCCATGGCGAAGCCGGCGAAGACCTCGCCCATGATTTCCGCATCGCCCGATTCCTTCAGGGTGACGCCGGGCGGCAGGTTGCGGGCCGCCGGAAGCGCCTTCACCGCCTCCAGTGCCGAGCCTAGCGGCGTCTCGCCCACCAGATCCGCCTCCACCGCGATGCGGCGGGCACGGTCATAGCGGTCGATGGCGGTCGGGCCCTGGCCGAACTCGATGGTGGCGACCGATGACAGGGGCACGGAGACGCCGGGCGTGGAGGTCGGCACGCGGATGGCGTCGAAGGTGGACAGCTGACCGCGCGCCTTCTCCTCCATCTGCACCCGGATATCGATCTGCCGGTCGCTGGCGGAGAATTTGGCCAGATTGGCGTTGATGTCGCCGATGGTGGCGATGCGCACGGTCTCGGCGATGGTGTCCACGGAGACGCCCAGTTCCGCCGCCTGGTCGAGCTTCGGCACGATGCGGATTTCCGGCCGGTCGAGGGAGGCCGAGGACACCACATTGGTGAGCAGCGGCACCTGCTCCTTGATCTCGGTCTCCAGCTGCAGCGCCGCCTTCTCCACCGCGGCGCCGTCATTGCCGGAGAGGATGACGGTGAAGGCGCGCTGGGTGTTCTGGCCGTTCGCGCTCCAGCTGAAGCGGATGTCCTCCAGCCGCCGAAGCTCCAGGTCCAGACGGTCCTCGAAGTCCGACTGGGAGACCGTGCGGTCGGCGCGGGGCTTCAGGTTCATGACGACGGTGGCCTTGCGGACCTCGCCGGCGCTCATGGACATGCCGCCGTCGCCGCCCTCGCCGGCGGTGGAATAGACGCTTTCCACCTCCGGCTGGGCGAGCATCAGGGCGGTGATGCGGTCGGACACGCGCTGGGTTTCCGCCAGCGTGGCGCCCGGCGGCAGTTCCACCGACAGCATGGAGCGGGAGATGTCGTTCTCCGGCAGGAAGCCGGAGGGCAGCAGGGTGGAGAGATAGATGGTGCCGGCGAACACCCCGAAGCCCATCAGGATGGTCGCGAAGCGGTGGCGGATGGACCAGGAGAGCAGGCGCACATAGCCCCGCATCATGGCCCCGTCCTTCTCCTCGCGGTGGCCGTGGTCGCGCAGGAAATACGCGGCGAGCAGCGGCGTGATGAGCCGGGCGACCGCGAGCGAGAACAGCACGGCGATGGCGACCGTGATGCCGAACTGCTTGAAATACTGCCCGGCAATGCCGCCCATGAAGGAGACGGGCACGAACACGGCGGCGATGGTCAGCGTGGTCGCCACCACCGCGAGGCCGATCTCGTCCGCCGCCTCGATGGCCGCGCGATAGGGCGATTTGCCCTGTCGCATGTGGCGGACGATGTTCTCGATCTCCACGATGGCATCGTCCACGAGGATGCCGGTGACCAGCGTGATGGCGAGCAGGCTCACCGCATTGAGCGAGAAGCCGAGCGCATCCATGATCCAGAAGGTCGGCAGGATCGACAGGGGAATGGCGAGGGTGGTGATGACCGTCGCGCGCCAGTCGCGCAGGAACAGGAACACCACGATGACCGCGAGAATCGCCCCCTCGATCAGGGTGTGCATGGCCGATTCATAATCGGCCTTGGTGTAGCGGACCGTGGTGTCGATCATGGAGATGCCGACGTCCGGATGCGCGGCACCCAGCGCCTTCACCTCCTCCTCCACCCGGTCGAACACGGTCACGTCCGAAAAGCCCTTGGCGCGATAGACGCCGAAGGCCACCACGGGCCGCCCGTCGCGCCGGGCGAAGGTGCGCGGCTCCTCGCCGCCATCCACCACGGTGCCGAGATCCTTCAGGCGCACATAGCGGCCGTTGGACAGGACGATGCGGGTATCCGCGAGGCCCTCCACGGTGGTCGCGCCCGCAAGGGTGCGGATGGACTGTTCCTGCGTGCCCACTTCGCCGCGCCCGCCGGACACGTCGAGATTGGTGGCGCGCAACTGGCGGCTGACCTCGGCGGCGGTGACGCCGAGGGCCATCAGCCGGTCGGGATCGAGCGCCACGCGGATCTCGCGCAGCAGGCCGCCCTGCCGCTTCACCTGCGCCACGCCCCGCACCCCCTGCAGCGCGCGCGCCACGGTGTCATCCACGAACCAGGACAGGTCCTCGGTGCTCAGCGTGGCGGAGGAGACCGCATAGGTGACGATGGGCAGGCCCTCGATGTCCAC
>NCCY01000340.1 GCA_002279855.1 Rhizobiales bacterium 12-68-15 | reverse complement strand
CCAGCGCATCGGCGGCGCGGGCGCGCAGCGCGTCGAGGCTGGCGAGGCGGGCAAGGCCCAGCACCTCGCGCCCGAGAATGGTGAGGGTGGCCACCGCCAGAAGAGCCGCGAGGCCCAGCCCCACATAGCCGAGCGCCTGCGAGCGGGCGAACAGGTCTTCCACCAGACGGGAAACCGCAAGGCCGATGCCGAGGCTGGCGAGCCCGCCGAGGGCGCTCCAGAACAGCGTGCCCATTCCCGGAAAGCGTCGCCGTGCCGGAAGGTCGGGCACGGCGACGAGATCGGCCCCCTCCGGGGGCTGCTCCACCGCCGGCGCTAGCGTCACCCCGGCCTCGTCGAGGCGAAACACCTGCGGGCGCGCGCCGGGCGCGCGGGGGGGCTCCGCCGTCCGCTCGCCGTCTTGAGATGTGCGCGCCATGCCGCCTCCGGGTCAGTCCAGCCGGTCCGCCAGCAGGAACTGGAGGGCGCGGTCCAGCCGGATATGGGGAACCGGGCGGCCCGCGCCAATGCCGGCCGGCGGCCGGAAGCGCAGGAAGCGGAAGTCCGCATCGCCACTGGCGAGCCCCCGGAAGCCTTGCCCGCCGGCTTCGAAGAAAGCGCCAGGGTCGGCGGGAAGATCGCCGGGGAACAGGGCGATTTCGGTTTCGCCGTCAAAGATCTGCCCGCCGGCCTCCTGGCCGGCCTCGGGCGTGCCGGCAATGGCGGCCATGGTGCGCCCGTCGCGGACCACGTTTGCTTCCCGCGTGGCGCGGACGGCGGCGAGCGCCACCACGTCCATCTGCGCCCCGCTTTGCCGGGCGCGCCCATAGGCCCGCTCCACCAGCCGCCGCAGGATGGCCTCCAGCCGGTCGTGGCTGGAGCGGTGGAGATGGTCGGCCTTGGTGGCGGCGAACATCACCTTCTCGATGCGCGGGCGCCAGAGCGCCGAGGCCAGCGAATTTCGCCCCACGCGGAAGGCGAGGAGGATGGAATCCAGCGCCCGTTCCAGATCTGCCAGCGCCTCCGGCCCGGCATTGAGCGCGGCCAGCACGTCCACCAGCACGATCTGCCGGTCCAGCCGGGCGAAATGCTCCCGGAAGAAGGGGCGCACCACCGACGCCTTGTAGGCCTCGAACCGCCGCTCCATCATCGCCGCGAGCGACCCTGAGGGCGGTCTGGCGGGTCCCGGGTCCAGCGGCGCGAAGGTAAGGGCCGGGGAGCCTTCCAGATCGCCCGGCAGCAGGAAGCGCCCCGGCGGCAGAAGGCTCATGGCCACCTTCTCGGCCCGGCAGGCGGCGAGATAGGCGGTAAACCGCCCCGCGAGCGCGCGCGCCGTGGCCTCGTCGGCGGGGGCAGCCGGATCGACCGGCGCGAGCCCGTCCAGCATCTCCCGCGCCACCTCAAGGCGTCCCGGTGCCCGGGCAAGCTCAAGGCTCTGCCGGCTGAATTCGGCGTAGCTCATGTCCAGCAGCGGCAGGTCCAGCAGCCATTCGCCGGGATAGTGTCCAGCAGCCATTCGCCGGGATAGTCCACGAGATCGAGGGTGAGGCTGCGCAGCCCGCCGCGCCCGAACGCGCCGCGCCGGCTCGCATAGCGCACCGCGAGGCGCAGTTCGCTCACCCGTGAGGTGGAATGCGGCCAGTCCCGCGCGGACAGCGTGCGCAGATGCTCTTCCACCGGAAAGCGCGGCACCGCGTCGTCGGGCTGCGGCTCAAGGGTGGCCCCGGCGATCCTGCCGGAAGCGAAGGGCTCGAAGACCGGCAGACGCCCGCCATGCGTCAGCGCCTCCACCAATGCCGTGGTGAAGACGGTCTTGCCGGAGCGGGACAGTCCGGTGACGCCAAGCCGCAGTGTTGGCCGCGCCAGATCCTCGATGCGGTCCGCCATGGCGCGAAGGCCGATGCGGGCCTCCTCGAACATAGCCCCGACGCGCGCCATCAGCTGTCGTCCGCGAGTGTCCGGGGGGCGACGAAGCGGTCAAGGCGGCCGCTGCGCGGCGCCACCTCGGACCAGTGGTCCACGGGAAGGTCGATGACCGCCACCGCGCCGGTGGGAAACTTCTCGTCCATGGCGCTGCGGGCGATCTGCGAGCCGCTCTGCACCAGAAGGTCCGCCAGCGTCTCGAAGCCGGGATTGTGGCCCACCATCATGAGGACGTGGCAGGTGTCCGGCTGCTCCTGGACGATTTCCAGAAGGCGCGCCGTGGAAGCCTCATAGATACGCGGCTCTGTGGACGCGGCTGGCGGCGGCGACAGCTCCGCGCTCACAAGCTCCCATGTCTCCTGCGTTCGGCGGGCCGGGGAGACCAGCACATGGTCCACCGCCAGCCCCTCCCGCGCGAGATAGCGGCCGACGCGCGGCGCGGCTTCGCGGCCACGGGGGGCGAGGGGCCGGTCCACATCCGGCAGTCCTTCGGACCAGTCGGACTTGGCATGGCGGAGGAGAATGAGGCGACGCATGGTACCCGCATGAGCATGGAAAGGGTGGCCATCTTAGGGCGGGCACCTGTCGCGCGGAACAGGCAAAAGCTGGCGTAGCGGCCCCGCTCGCGGCTAGACTTCGGGCAGGGGGCACGGGGCAGCATGCGGGCGCGGGACAAGCAGCAGGACGAGGGCGCGGGCCGTGCGGCACAGCCGCTGCGGGCGCTGGATTGCGACGTCTGCATCGTTGGCGCCACGCTCGCAGGACTTGCCACCGCCTTGTCGCTGGCATTGCGCGGCCGCAGCGTGGTGGTTCTGGAGGCTGGCACGATCGGTCCCTACCGGGGCAGCGGTCTCGTGCGGGCCGGCTTCGGGCGCAGCGCGGCCGAACTGTGCGCGGCGGGAGGGCGCGATGATGTCCGCGCCATCTATGACCTCTCCGCAGCCGGGGCCCGCAGCGCACGCCGGCTGATGGCGGTTCTGGACATCCCGGCGGATGCGCTCGGTCTCATCATCCTGCCCGGCCCCAATGGACGGCGCGACCTGCTGGACGAGGCGGCCGCGCGCGATCTTCTGGGGCTGGACGAACTTCTGCGCCTTTCGCCGGAAAACCTGCGGGCGGACCTCGCGCTCGATGCCCCGTTCGGCGCGCTGCTCGACCGCCAGCCGCAGGCATTTGCCGCCGCCGACGTGCCGTTGCGCCTTGCCGAGGCCGCGCGCGCCGCAGATGTCCGGATCATGGAGCGCACGCGCATCCTTGGTACCGACCTCGACGGGGTGCGCAAATATGTGGAGACGGTGCACGGCCGCATCCGGGCCGATCACGTCGTCCTGACTACCGATCGTGGCGTCCCGACCTTCGCGCCGTGGATCGGCAGCGCCCTCATCGACTGTCCTTTCGTCTCCGGCGGCTTCTCCTCCGGCACGATCCGCGCTCGGGCGGGGGAGACGGTGGTGGAGCTGGGGCAAAGGGGCGCGCTGTTTTCCTGGCAGGGATCGTCCCTGCGCTTCACCGCGCCCACCGCCAGCTTCATCAGCCGGGGGCCGGCTGCCGCCTGTGCCCTGCGCCGACATGCAAGGCGCTTCTATCCAGGGCTGCGCGGGGCGCTGGCGGACGATGCCCATGGCGTGGCGACGCGGACCTCGCGCCATCGCCTGCCGCTGCTGGGAAGCTACCGGCCCGGCGTATGGTACGGCATCGGGCTCGGGGCGGAACCGCTCTCTGACGCGAGCCTCGTCGCGGACATGATCGGCGATGCCATCGTCGAACGCGACGACAGCATCCGCCGCTTCTCGCCCTTCGGGCCGCTTCCCGCCTTCGGCTGGGTCGGGCGGGTGGTGCGGCGGGCCGCTTACTGGGGCGGGCGCGTGTCGGACGCTTCCGCAAGGGCAGAGGCGCTGCGCGAGCTGCCCGCTTCACCCGCCGCAGCTGACGAAAAACATGCTTAACGCTTTGGGTTTTATGGCCTTTCAAGGCGAGCCCGATGGCATCTTTCCGGAAATCTCAGGCTTCGTGTGTGGCTTTTATGCCACCAAGACGCTGCGGAAATAGGCTAGCTTGAATCGTAACGAAGGGTGAGGATGGCAGAGATGGGCGTTCGGACTTTTGCGCGGCTGTGCCTCGGCGCCATGGCTCTTGTCGGCGCCGGATCGGGAATTCGTTTTCGCCGAAGACAACTGGTATCTCACCCTCGGTCTCGGTGTGAAGGCCGAGGCGGCCTATGCGGGCAGCGACCAGTATCGCGGCGTGCCGTTTCCGGTCATCAACCTTGCCAAGGGCAAGGAATTGTATGACTTCCAGAGCGTTGACGACAGCTCCTCCATCACGCTGTTCGACGTCCACGGCTTCTCCGCCGGCCCGGCATGGAGCCTCAATCTCGGCCGTGACGAGGACGACGCGTTCGAACTCGCCGGCCTTGGGGATGTGAGCCCCACGTTCGAGCTTGGCGGATTCGCGCAGTGGTTCCCGGTCTCCTGGTTCCGGCTGCGCGGCGAACTGCTCTACGGTATGGGCGGGTTTAGCGGCCTGGTGGGCAATGCCGGTGCCGATTTCATCGCCGCAAACGGCCCGTGGCGCTTTGCCATCGGCCCGCGCGTCGCGTTCGGCGGCAACGGCTTCATGGAGGCGTTCTATGGGGTGACGCCGACCCAGTCCGCCATTGCGGGCTATTTCGGCAATCCCATCGCCAGCTACAATACCTCCAGCGGCATCGAGACCTGGGGCGTGACTGCCCAGATGACCCGCTACATGGGCGACGGTTTCACCTGGGGCATGTATGGCAGCTACAACCGCGTGGTCGGCAACGCCGCCGATTCGCCCCTGACGCAGAATGCGAATCAGTTCGAAGCCGGAATGTCGCTGAGCTACGCCTTCAATCTCGGCAAGAGCTGGTGGTGATGCTGCGGGGGTAAGCCTCCGTCGCCGCCAGCAACCTGCTTTCTTCCCGCGCAATCCTTCGCTCAATCCCTCGGCATGGCGCCTGTTCCGGCGGCATGTGCGTTCATGCGCAGGTCAGGGCTGTTGTGGTCCGGCCGGTGGATGGCTATAAGCGCGGCGACCCCACGGGATCAGCGACGGCGTACTGAGGAATTGCTGATGTCGGTGACTATCGACGAGGACTACCGCCCCCGCGAGGATGAGCCTTTCATGAATGACAGGCAGCGCGAATATTTTCGCCAAAAACTGTTGAACTGGAAGGACGATATCCTCAAAGAGGCGCGCGAAACCCTGCAGCACCTTCAAGACGAAAACCAGAACCACCCCGATCTCGCGGATCGTGCGTCTTCCGAGACGGACCGATCCATCGAGCTGCGGGCGCGCGACCGGCAACGCAAGCTGATCGCCAAGATCGATGCCGCGCTCCAGCGGATCGAGGATGGTTCGTACGGTTTTTGTGAGGATACGGGCGAGCCGATTTCGCTGAAGCGGCTTGAGGCGCGCCCCATCGCCACCCTGTCCATCGAGGCGCAGGAACGGCACGAACGGCGCGAGCGCGTCTATCGGGACGACTGAACGCGCCCCGCGGGGCGGCACGGTGCGCGTTGCCCGGTGCCGTCCGTTTGGATAGACTTCAATTCATGGAAAGCGCGCGGTCGTCCGCGCCGCGCGGAGACGGCAAAAATGGTCGCACGCATCTACAAGCCCGCGCGCAACGCCATGCAGTCCGGCGTGGCGAAGACGAAGTTCTGGCTTCTGGAATATGAGCCCGAGCGCCCGCGCTCCATTGAGCCGCTCATGGGCTACACCTCCTCCTCGGATATGCGCAGCCAGGTGAAGCTGCGGTTCGAGACCAAGGAAGAGGCGGTGGCCTACGCGGAACGCCACAGCATTCCCTACCGGATCTATGAGCCGCACGAGCCCGAGCGGCGGCGCATGGCCTATTCCGACAATTTCAGCTTCCGTCGCGCAGGGCAGTGGACGCACTGACGTTGCGTGCCCTTGGCAGGACCTGAGGGGCGTCGGCGTATGCGGTTCGCCTCGCGATGCGGGATGCGTCCTGATGGGTGCGCCCGCGTTGTGGTCTGCGCCCGCCCGCAGTAAAACTCCCGACAGGCCCCGTAGCTCAGCTGGATAGAGCAGCCGCCTTCTAAGCGGCAGGTCGCAGGTTCGAGCCCTGCCGGGGTCGCCAGGGCGCTTGAATCACAGAGCGTTCGTGGTTGCCGGCTGGTCGGTGTTTACCCCGCTGCGCCAAGGGCCGTGTGACCTTCACGGGCGGTCACCACCTGGTTGCGACCGCGCCTCTTGGCCAGATACATTGCCCCATCCGCCGCCTTGAGCGCGCCGTCCGCCGTGAGGCCAGGGGCGGACATGGCGATTCCCACCGATACGGTCACCGCGAGCTCATCGGTCTCAAGCCGCAACCGGGCAGTGGCAATGGCCGTCCGCAGGTGCTCGCCGAGCCGGGCCGCTTCCTGTGCGTCGTCACAGGGCATGAGCACGGCAAACTCCTCGCCGCCGATTCGCGCGAGAACATCCTGCGGTCGCAAGGAGTTTGCGAGCCGGTGCGCCACGGCGAC
>NCCY01000339.1 GCA_002279855.1 Rhizobiales bacterium 12-68-15 | reverse complement strand
CGATGGCGGGGCCGGAGAACAGCTCCCCCTCCGGGGTCAGCAGCGTGCCGCGGCCGAAGCCGGCGACCAGCGCGGGGCTGTCCGGCAGCAGCAGGCGGGGCTGCCGGAGTTCGGGGCGCGGCAGGCTCATGCCGCCAATGTGGCGGGCGCCGGCCAGGGAACAAAGAGGGAAAAGGGCTGGGAGATGCGAATTACCGTCCGGTGGGGGCGCCGAGGCCGGCGGGGGGAGGGGTGCGGCGGCCTGGCCGCGCCCCCCACCTCTCCCCCCCGTCGGGCGAAAGGCTGCGCCTGGATCAGGCCGGGACTTGCAGGGCCGGCAGGCGTTCCGCGATCTGCACGGCGTTCAGCGCGGCGCCCTTGAGCAACTGGTCGCCGCAGAGGAACAGGTCGAGCCCGTGGTCGCCGAAGACCGGGTTGGCGCGGATGCGCCCGGCCTCGACATCGTCCTGGCCGGTCGCGGTCAGCGGCATGGGGTAGAGGTTCCGCGCCGGCTCATCCACCACCCGGACGCCCGCCGCCGCCCGCAGCACGGCGCGGGCGGCTTCCGCCGTCACCGGGCGCAGCGTCTCGATCGTCACGCTTTCCGCATGCACGCGCATGGTCGGGATGCGCACCGCGGTGCAGGAGATGGGGAGATCGGGCAGGCCCATGATCTTCCGGGTCTCCCATGTCACCTTCATCTCCTCCCGCGTGTAGGCGTTGGGCTGGAAGGTATCGATGTGCGGGATGACGTTGAAGGCCAGCGGATGGGCGAAGACCTCGTTGCGGGCGGGCTCGCCTTCCACCAGCACGCGCCGCGTCTCCCGCTCCAGCTCCGTCATGCCCTCGGCGCCGGCGCCCGACGCCGCCTGGTAGGTGGAGACGATGACGCGCTTCAGGCCGAAGGCGGCGTGCAGCGGCGCCAGCGCCACCACCAGGATGGCCGTGGTGCAGTTCGGGTTGGCGATCAGCTTCGCCTCGCCCAGCGCGGCGGCATTCACCTCCGGCACCACCAGCGGCACGGCGTCTTCCAGCCGGAAGGCGGAGGAATTGTCCACCACGGTGACGCCGGCGGCGACCAGGCCCGGCGCATGCGCCTTGGCGAAGTCGCCGGAGACGGCGAGCAAGGCGAGGTCCAGGTCGCGGGCGCGGTCCTGGCTGAATTCCTCGATCACCACCGGGCCGAAGGGCGTTTCGACCCGCGTGCCGGCACTGCGGCCGGAGGCGAAGAGGCGGAGTTTCGTCACCGGGAAGCGACGCCGCCCGAGGACCTCCACCAGCTCCCGCCCCACCGCCCCGGTGGCGCCGATCACACCCACACGCATCGCACGCTGCTCCTGTCCAGGAAATCCAGGCGGGTGGCTTAGCGCAAGGCGGGCGGGCCGCCAATCACGGGATGAGGGCGACCTGCTGCGTGTCCAGGTCATAATAGGCGCCGACCACCTTCAGCCGCCCGGCCGAGGCGGCGCCGGCCAGCACCGGGCTCTCGGTCAGCAGCCGGGCGACGTTCAGCGCCACATTGGTGCGCACCGTGCCCTCCACCGCATCGCCGCCGCCGCGCAGGGCGGCGAGGGCGGCGGGCAGCATGGGCAGCAGCATGTCGCGCAGATGCGCCGGCAGCGCCAGGTTCTGCTGCGCCATGGCGACCGCGGCCCCGGCGGCGCCGCAATGCTCATGCCCCAGCACCATGATCAGCGGCACGCCGAGATTGGCCACGGCGTATTCGAGGCTGCCGATGGCCCCGACATCCGCCAGATTGCCGGCGTTGCGGGCGACGAAGAGGTCGCCGAGACCGGCCTGGAACAACGTCTCCGGCGCGGCGCGGCTGTCGGCGCAGCCGAGCACGGCGGCGAAGGGCGCCTGGCCGGTGGCGAGGACGGCGCGGCGTTCCAGATTGCCCGGGCCGGTCGGCGGGGCGGCGGCCAGGAAGCGGCGATTGCCCTCCATCAGCCGGGCCAGCGCTTTGCAGACGGGCATGGGTGTTCCCCGGTTCGTGATCGGTCCGGTATGCCGGGCATTGGTTAGCGAAACAATAACCATCGCCGCGGCAGGCTGGCGCCGCAGAAGGGTGCCGGCGCAAGCTGCGGCCTCGCCTGGATCGCGTGGCCCACCTATAAGGCCCGACCGCGACCTGCATGAGGTGCCGATCCGCCATGTCCGCCGATTTCGCCGCCGCCAAGGCCTGGCCCTTCGAGGAAGCGCGCAAGGTCGAGGCGCGGGTGAAAGCCGCGGGCAAGACCCAGGCGCTGTTCGAGACCGGCTACGGCCCCTCCGGCCTGCCGCATATCGGCACCTTCGGGGAGGTGGCGCGCACCACCTGGGTGCGCCGCGCCTTCGAGAAGCTGACCGGGCTGGACACCCGCCTGGTGACCTTCAGCGACGACATGGACGGGCTGCGCAAGGTGCCGGACAATGTGCCGAACAGGGCGATGCTGGCGCAGCATCTGGGCCGGCCGGTCACCGCCATCCCGGACGTTCGCCTCCTCCTCCGACTATTACCGCTCCGGCCGCTTCGATGCGGCGCTGCTGCGCATGGCGGAACGGCATGAGGAGGTGCGGGCGGTGATCCTGCCGACGCTCGGCCCGGAACGCCGCGCCACCTATTCCCCCTTCCTGCCGATCCACCCGAAGACCGGCGTGGTGATGCAGGTGCCGATGGAAGAGGTGCGGCCGGCGGAGGACCTGCTGGTCTGGGTCGATCCCGAGACCGGGGAACGCCACGGCACCCGCATCACCGGCGGGCATTGCAAGGCGCAGTGGAAGGCCGACTGGGCGCTGCGCTGGTTTGCCCTCGGCGTGGATTACGAGATGTCCGGCAAGGACTTGATCGACAGCGTCAAGCTCTCGGGCGCCATCTGCAAGGTGCTGGGCGGGCAGCCGCCGATCGGCTTCACCTATGAGCTGTTCCTGGACGAGGATGGCGGCAAGATCAGCAAGTCCAAGGGCAACGGGCTGACCATCGACGAATGGCTGACATATGCCAGCCCGGAAAGCCTCGCGCTCTACATGTTCCAGTCGCCGCGTTCGGCGAAGAAGCTGCACTTCGACGTCATCCCCAAGGCGGTGGACGAATATTTCAGCTTCCTCGCCCGCTATCCGACCCAGGACTGGAAGAACCGGCTCGGCAATCCGGTGTGGCATATCCATGCCGGCAACCCGCCAGCCATCGACATGCCGGTGTCCTTCACCATGCTGCTCAATCTCGCCTCCGCCTCCAATACCGAGGATGCGGACGTGCTGTGGGGCTTCCTGAACCGCCATGTTCCGGGCGTCTCTGCCGAGACCCATCCGCAACTGGCGCAGATGGTCGGATACGCGGTCAAATATTTCAACGCCTTCGTGAAGCCCAGCAAGGTGTTCCGCGCCCCCGATGACGCGGAGCGCGGTGCATTGGAGGCGCTCGATTCGGCTCTGGCCGCCCTGCCGGACGCGGCGACCGCAGACGACATTCAGAACGCGCTCTATGACGTAGCGCGCCCGATCCCCCGCTATCAGGACTTCAAGGCCAAGGGCGCGACGGCGGAGCGGCCGGGCGTGTCGGTGGAATGGTTCAACACCCTCTATCAGGTGCTCCTCGGCCTCCCCCGCGGCCCCCGCTTCGGCTCGTTCGTGACCATCTACGGGGTGAATGAGACCCGCGCACTGATCGCCAGGGCGCTGGCCGGGGAACTGACGGCGGCGTGAGCGCCAGCGGGCGGAGCGTCGGCGTGGCGCGCTGGCGCCCCCGCAAGAAGCTCAAGCTCACCTTGACCTATCCCGCCAGCACGGGCCGCAACTTCCAGGAAATCCTACGGTGGTGCATACCCTCCAGCTCACCGCGCAGCATTCCGTGGCGACGCCGGTGGACTGGAAGCAGGGCGACGATGTCATCATCGTTCCCTCGGTGTCCGACGCGGCGGCCAGGGAGAAGTTCCCCGAAGGCTGGAAGACCGTGAAGCCCTATCTGCGCGTGGTGCGCCAGCCCGGCGCCTGCGCGTGCGCGCCGACTGGTTTTGCCGAATGCGCGCGGCGTTCATGCGTCGCGCGCATCAATTCCCTGAAAACGCGCATTGGACTTTGGGCGTCCCCGCGTTGAAATCCCCGCAGAATGTCCGGTCCGGATATTCCCAAAACGGCCCCGTCCGATCCCGTCGCGAGGCGTGAGCGCGGCGGGTGCACAGAGATGCCGCAGGCATCCCCGGGGAGGTCAAGAATGAAATCGCTACTCACGGCAGCCGTCACATCCACCATCATCGCCTTTGCCATGCCCGCCGCCGCGCAGCAGCCGCCCATCAGCCTCAAGGCCATGGGTTCCTTCCATATCGGCGGCAAGGCCTTCGAGATTTCCGGCAGGCCGGTGAGGGAGGTGCTGTTTTCCCCCGGCGGCGTGCCCGCCAAGATCGACCCCAACGGCACCTATATCGCCGGCCAGATGTATGTGCAGTATTTCATCCCGCAGACCGAGCGCGGGGCCTATCCCCTGCTGATGTGGCATGGCGGCGGGCTCACCGGCGTCACCTATGAAACCACGCCGGACGGCCGCGAGGGCTGGCTGAACTATTTCCTGCGCCGGGGCTGGGCGGTCTATAATTCCGATGCCGTGGAGCGTGGCCGCTCCGGCTGGGCGCAATCTCCCGACATCTTCCCCGGCGATCCGGTCTTCCTCACGGTCGCCGGCCCGTTCGACCGCTTCCGCATCGGTGATGGCGCGGGCTCCTGGTCGAGCGACCCCAGCAAGCGCAAGGTCCTGCCGGGCAACCAGTTTCCGGTGGATGCCTATCTCCAGTTCGTGAAGCAGAATGTGCCCCGCTGGACCACCACGGACGACTTCATTCTCGATGCCTATAGCCAGGAGATCGAGAAGGTCTGCCCCTGCGTCATTCTCGTGCACAGCCAGGCGGGCAAGTTCGGCTTCGAAATGGCCCAGAAGCACCCCGACAAGGTGAAGGCGCTAATCGCCGTGGAGCCCGCCGCAGTGGGCGATCCCAAGCAGGCGGCCAAGCTCGCCGGCGTGCCGGTCCTCATGCTCTATGGCGATTATATCGAGAGCGACAGCCGCTGGCCCACCATCCGCCAGCGTGGGATGGACTTCGCCAAGCTCGTGCGCGCGGCCGGTGGCACGGTGGATGTGGTGAATCTTCCCGAGAAGGGCATCAAGGGCAACAGCCACATGGTCATGATGGATCGCAACAGCGACGAGGTGGCCGGCCTGATC
>NCCY01000042.1 GCA_002279855.1 Rhizobiales bacterium 12-68-15 | reverse complement strand
CGTTCGGCCATGAACTGGTCGAACTCGGCCTTGTCCTTGGCCATCCGCAGGCGCTCCAGGAACGTCCGGAATTCCTTCTGTTCCTCTTCGAGGCGCCGCAGCGTCTCGGTGCGATACTCATCGAAGGCGCTGTTGCCGCTGGAGGGACCCCAGCCGCCACCGGGACCGCGTCCCGGTCCGCAGCCGCCCCACATGCGGTCCATCTTGTCCTGCCAGCGCGACATGCGGTGGCCGCAGCCGATGCGCCCGCTCCAGATGGAGAAGGCGAGCAGGGCCAGCCCGGCGGGCCACCAGAAGACGAAGCCGAGAACCGCCAGGGCGATCCACGCTCCGGACCCAAGACCATCCAGTTTCGAAACGATCGTCACGGCATCCTCTCAGTGTGAATGTTAATCACATTAACATATATGGGTAAGCCACCCGAGGCTGTCAAGCGATGCCCCTGCAGTTCCGTTTTCGCTGCAGTTCCGTTTCCTGCCGCTCCGGCTCTCCCGGCGCGGATTTCCGCGCGCCATCGACCGCACGCCGAGGGAAGCGCAAGGATCCGGCCGTTCTGTGTCCGCAGAGGAGAGAAGACAGCCGCTTATCCGCGCGGCCCGGCGCCGAGCCCCTGGAGATAGACCAGAACCCCCGCCTCCAGCAGGTCTTCCGGCGACATGGGAAGCGCGCGGCGCCCGCCGGTGCCGCGTCCGAACAGGGAGGCGATCCCATGGGCCATGGACCAGACGTGCAGCGCCAGCATCAAAGCGGGCGGACGACCGGGGCCGGGAATGCCGGCGACCACCGCCTCCGCCGCCATCCGCAGCATGCCGAAGGCGCGGTCACCCGCCGCCCGCAAGGCGGGCGTGGCGTCACCGGGAACATTGGCCTCGAACATCGCCGCATAAAAGGCCGGCTCGTCGCGCGCGAAGGCGAGATAGCCGCGCCCGACCCGTTCGAGCGCCGTGCGCGCATCCGGGCGGCCCTGCTCCCAGGCGCGCTCCAGTGCGTCCGCGAACGCCTCGAAGCCGCGCCGGGCCACCTCTGCCATCAGTTCGTCGCGGTCCTTGAAATGGCGATAGGGCGCCGCTGGACTGACGCCGGCCGTGCGGGCCGCCTCCGCGAAGGTGAAGCCGCCGGGGCCTTTCTGGGCGATGAGATCCAGCGCGGCCTGCACCAGGGCTTCCCTGAGGTTGCCGTGGTGATAGGAGCGCGTCCCGTCGCGATCGGATCTCCTTTGCGGGCGCAACACGCGGAAATGGGGCAGGCGGAATGTGATCTTCCTTTACATGGGCCTTCACGCCCCGTCGAGGGTGCCGGCTCATCCCAGCTCGAAGCTCGTAATGCCGAAAATGTGCTCCAGCGGCAGCGCGGGCGCCGCGCCGCGATACATGCGGGCGGTCTCGAAGACGGCGGTGAGCCCCGCCTCCTGCGCCAGCGCCCGCGCGGCCGCATTGGGCTCGGGCACATCGAGGAACAGCGGCTCGTCGCGCGCCGCACGGAAAGCTGCGGTGGAGAGGGTGGCATAGAGTGCGCGGGCGGTGTCCTCGTCCTGCGCGAACAGCGGGCCGATCTTGTGGCCGGAGCGGCAGCGGCGCACGACGCCATAGCCGGTGACGGTTTCGTCCGCGCCGCGCGCCAGGAAAGCGGCGCCCTCCTGCGGCATCAGCCAGCGCTCCAGGAAGCGCGGGCGATCGCAGCCGAAGGCGCCCCGATCGAAGGCGAACACCGCCGGAATGTCCAGCCGCTCCAGCGGCGCGACGCCCTGCGCGCCGGGAAGGTTCCGGGGCGGCCCGCCGAAGCGGATGTTGCGATGGGCAAGTTCAAAGCCCGAGGCGCGATAATTGTCCTGCTGCGCCACCACCCCGTCGAGGCCGATCGTGCGTGCGCCGAGCCGGTCAAGCCCGGCGTTCCACACCTTCAGCCCATGCCCGCGACCGCGCCGGTCCGGGCGGCAGATGTACAGGCCGACAAAGCCGAACGCCGCCTCATAGGTCACCGCACCGATGCAGGCGACCAGCGCTCCGTCCTCGAAGGCGCCGAGGAAGCCGTCCGGGTCCTGCGCGAGGAAGGCGTCGGCATCGGCGAGGCCGGGATTCCACCCTTCATTGGCCGCCCAGTCCACGGCGATGGCCACCTCGTCGGGGGTGAGGGTGCGAACCTCGCTCATGCCCCGGTCCCGAGCTGTTCCAGGAAGCCGGCAAGGTCATGGGTGACATGGTCCACATAGGCCGCCTCGCGGCCTTCGAATTCCCAGGAATTGCGTGTGTCGATAGCCTCGTCGGGCGGCACCACCAGGATGGTGGCCATCCCCAGCCGGTGGGGCACTTCGAGATTGCGGGCCAGATCCTCGAACATGGCGGCGCGCTCTGGTGCCACGCCATGGGCCCGCAGGAAGCGCAGATAGGCTTCTTCTGTCGGCTTGGGGTGGAACTCGGCGGCGACGATGTCGTGGATCGCCGTGAAATGCCGGTCGAGACCGAGCCGTGCCAGCACGTTCAGGGCGTGCTGCTCGGAGCCGTTGGTGTAGACGAGCTTGACCCCCGGAAGCTGCTCCAGCGCGGCGGCAAGGCGCGGGGAGGGGGCAAGCCCGCTGAGGTCCAGATCGTGCACATGGGCGAGGAAGGGCGCGGGATCCAGCCCGTGCTCGATCATCAGCCCGCGCAGGGAGGTGCCGTAGCGGCGATAATAGTCCTTCTGCACCACGAAGGCTTCCTCGGGCGTGACCCCGAGGAAGCTGGCCACATAGTCCCGCATCCGGGCATCAAGTTGCGTCCACAGATCGTGCTGCGCGGGGTAAAGGGTATTGTCGAGGTCGAAGACCCAGGTCTCGACCCCGTCGAAGCCCCGCGGGGCCGGCTCGGACGCCATCTGATTACCTCGTGATGAGCGTTCCCGCCCCGTGATCGGTGAGCAGTTCCAGCAGAACCGCGTGCGGCACCTTGCCGTCGAGAATGACCACGCCTTCTACGCCCTGCTCCAGCGCATAGATGCAGGTTTCCACCTTGGGGATCATGCCGCCGGACACCGTGCCGTCCGCGATCAGGCGGCGCGCTTCCTCGATGGTGAGCTGCGGAATGAGCTGTTTGTTCTTGTCCAGCACGCCCGGAACGTCGGTGAGCATGAGCAGGCGCTTGGCACCCAGCGCCCCGGCAATGGCCCCGGCGAAGGTGTCGGCATTCACATTGTAGGTGCCGCCATCCGCCGCCGCGGCCACGGGGGCGAGCACGGGGATCAGTTCCCGCCGCAGGATCTGGTCGAGCACGGTGGTATCCACCGTGTCCGGCTCGCCCACGAAGCCGAGATCGATGGACTGCTCGATATTGCTCTCGGGATCGACGATGGTGCGGTTCGCCTTGCGGGCGATCACCATGTTGCCGTCCTTGCCGCACAGGCCGATGGCCTTGCCGCCGGCGGCATTGAGAAAGCCGACGATCTGCTTGTTGATGGAGCCGGCGAGAACCATCTCCACGATCTCGACCGTCGCCTTGTCGGTGATGCGCAGGCCGGCCGCGAATTCGGACTTTATGCCGAGCTTCTGGAGCATGGCGCCGATCTGCGGCCCGCCGCCATGGACGACCACCGGGTTCACGCCCGATTGCTCCAGCAGCACGATGTCCTGCGCAAAGTGCCGCGCGGCGGCCTCATCGCCCATGGCGTGGCCGCCATATTTCACCACGACGATGGAATCATCATAACGCTGCATGTGCGGAAGGGCCTTGGTGAGAACCTCGGCCTGAAGCTGGCCTTGCGCGTCGATGGAGGGGGCGTCGGCGCTCAT
Source organism: Rhizobiales bacterium 12-68-15 (assembly GCA_002279855.1). Classification (GTDB taxonomy): domain Bacteria; phylum Pseudomonadota; class Alphaproteobacteria; order Rhizobiales; family Xanthobacteraceae; genus Aquabacter. The sequence goes on along the minus strand of NCCY01000042.1, from coordinate 10,387 downwards.
CTGCGGATCTCTCATTGCGAGGGGCGGCGCCTTGTAGACCATCGGCGCGGAAAGTTGAATGCCCCGCCGTTGCGTCAGGCGCAACGGCGGCCTTCCAACCACCACAATCCGCCACGAGGGAGGCACGGCGCGCCGCGCGCCGTTTCCGGATGTATCCCCGTATGAGCCTTCGTTCCGCTTCCGCCCGTCGCCCGGCTGATCTCGGCCGGCGGAGCCTTGTATTTCTTTTCCTGCTGCTTCTGGCACTGGTGGCCGTGCCCGTACTCACCCATCCGGTGCCGCCCCTGTCGGATTATGCTAACCACCTCGCGCGCATGCACATCATCGCGACGGTGTCCCACAATCCGGACCTCGCGCGCTTCTACCACATCGAGTGGGCGGTGATTCCGAACCTGATGATGGATCTCGTCGTGCCGCTGATGGAGCGGTTCGCGAACGTCTATGTGGCGGGCGAGATCTATACGATCGCCAGCTTCGCGCTGATCGTGTTCGGCACGCTGGCGTTGAACCGGGCGCTGTTCGGCCTGTGGTCGGCGACGCCGCTGCTGGCCTTTCCCCTGCTCTATAACGGCATCTTCCTCATCGGGGTGATGAACTACATCTTCGGCATCGGCCTCGCCTTGCTGGCCCTTGCCGCATGGGTCAGCCTGCGGGAGCGCGGCTGGCGCTATCCGGTGGCGGTGGCCTGCGTGGTCGCCCTGTTCCTGTGTCATCTGGTGGCATTGGGCGTGTACGGCATCGGCGTGCTCGCCTTCGAGATCGCCCGCCTGCTGGAGCGACGTGACGAACCGCTCTCGCGCCGGTTCCTGTCCCTTTGCCTCGCCGGCCTGCCGTTTCTTGCCGCCCTGCCGCTGCTCGCCCTCAGCCCCACGCTCGGCCTCTCCGGCGAGAATTACTGGCAGCCGCAGGGGAAGGTCGCCGGCGTAGAGATGATCATCAACGTTTATTATGACGTGGTGGCCTTCGGTCTGACCGGCGCCGTGGCGGTGGCCGGGGTGTGGGCGCTGCGGCGCGGGCTGGTGCGCACCGCGTCCCTGCTCCTGCCTCTGCTGATCGTCGGGGCGCTGGTCTATCTCGCGCTGCCCCGCACGGCCTTCGCCACCTACATGGCCGATCAGCGCGTGCCCGTCGCGCTTGCCTTCATGGTGCTGGCCTGCGTGCGGGTGGATTTGCGCGGTCGCATGGTGCGGCGGGGCTTTGTGGTGCTGCTGGTGGCGCTCCTGGCGATCCGGGTGGCCGAGGTCCAGATCATGTGGACCCAGCTCACGCAGTGGACCACCGGCTTCCAGCAGTCGATCGCCGCCATCCGGCCAGGATCGCGGGTGATGGTGGCGTATGCGGACCCGCGTGGCGGGGGCAATCCGAAGGATCTCGGCCTCGTCCATGCCGCCTGCCTCGCCATCATCGAGAAGTCGGCGCTGGTCACCACGGCCTTCACGGTGCCGGGCAAGCAGATCCTGCGGGTGAACAGCGCGTACCAGAATTTCGTCGATACCGAGGACGGTTTCCCGCCTACCGTCGAGCAGCTTGTGCTGGCAGAGGACAGCGAAACGCCCGATGGTCCGCGTTACTGGGACCACTGGCCTGCGCACTTCGACTATGTCTATCTGCTGTTCACCGAGCCCGGCGACCTCAACCCCGACACCGACAGGCTGGAACTGGTCAGCGAGGGGTCGCGCTTCCAGCTCTATCGCGTGAAGCCACCGGCCTGACGGCCGGGGATGTCATGCCATCGTCATCCGCCCGTGACAGAGGCGGGCGGCGCAGGAAAGGATTTGTCGTGTCTGAGACCGTGCTCACCAATGTCCGCATCGTGCTGGAAGACGGCGTGGAGACGGGCACGCTCTGCATTCGCGACGGCCGCATCGCGGCCATAGACCTCGGCGCCTCGGCGCTGCCGGGCGCGCAGGATTGCGACGGCGACCATGTGGCCCCCGGCCTCATCGACCTGCACACCGATGCGCTGGAGAGCCATTTCGTCCCCCGCCCCAAGGTGGTCTGGCCCGACCATCGCGCCGCAGCGCTCGCCCACGATGCGCAGACCGTGGCGGCGGGGGTGACCACGGTGTTCGACGCCATCTGCGCCGGCGGATTCGATCAGGCCAAGTCTGTGCGCCGGGAACTGTTTTCCGTGATGCTGGACGCGGTGGAGGCCAATGCCGGCCTGTTCCGCGCCGATCATCGCATTCATCTGCGGTGCGAACTCACGGACCCCGGCGTCGTCGCTCTGGTGGCGCCGGAACTGTCCCGTCCCGGTGTCGGCCTCGCCTCGCTCATGGACCACACGCCCGGGACCCGGCAGTGGCGCAACCTTGAACACCTGCGCACCTATCTGCTCGGCATCGGCAAGACCGCCGAGGACGTTGAGGATGAGCTGAAGGAGCGCACCGAACGCGGGCGCGCGGCGGTGGCGGAGAATTTCGACCGCCTCGCCGGGCTTCTCCGCGAAACCGACATCGTCCTCGCAAGCCATGACGACACCACGCCCGACCATGTGGCGGACGCGCAGGCGGCGGGCTGCACCATCAGCGAGTTTCCCACCACCCTGGAAGCGGCGCGCGCGGCGAAGGCGGCGGGGCTCACCACCATCGGCGGCGGGCCGAACGTGGTGCGCGGCGGCTCCCATTCGGGCGGCGTCGCCATGAAGGATCTGGCCGCCGAGGGCCTGCTCGACGCGCTCGCGTCCGATTATGTTCCGGCCAGCCTGATCCAGGCCGTCGCGGTTCTGGCAAAGAGCGGGGTGCTGCCCTTGCATGCCGCGATGGCTCTGGTCACCTCGGCACCCGCCCGCATGGCGGGCCTCGACGACCGGGGCCGGATCGCAACCGGCCTGCGCGCGGATCTGGTGCGGTTCCGCTTCGTGGAAGACACGCCGGTGATCCGGGAGGTCATGGTGGCAGGAAACCGGGTTTTCTGACCTGCGGCGCCTTGACCGGCGCGGGGCCGGGCGGCACAGCAGGGATGCGGGAACCGGAAGCGGCTTTCGATGCTTGCCCGCACGGAACGGGTCGGAGGCCGGGAGGCGGGGGTGTCTGTGCGCTATGCAATCTATCTCGCCCCGCCGGCCGACAGCGCCTTGTGGGCCTTCGGCTCCGCCATCATCGGATATGATGCCGGGACCGGCGCCGACCTCGATCCGCCGGATCTCTGCGGCTTCGATGCCGCCACCTGGCATGATCTCACCGCCGAGCCCCGCCGCTACGGTTTTCATGGCACGCTGAAGGCCCCGTTCCGCCTCGCAGAGGGTGTCAGCGAGGACGACCTGCTTTCAGCCGCCGCAAACCTGGCGCAGGGGCATCATGCGTTTGAACTGTCCTCGCTGGACGTGCAGGGGCTTGGCAGCTTCATTGCCATCGTTCCCGGCCGCCCGGTCCCGGCGCTGATGGACCTTGCGGCCGATGCGGTGGTGCATCTCGACCATCTGCGCGCCCCGCTCTCGCCGGAGGAGGTGGCGCGCCGCCGGCCGGACAGCCTCTCCCACCGGCAGCGCGAGCTGCTCGGTCTTTATGGCTATCCCTATGTGCTGGATGAGTTCCGCTTTCACATGACGCTGACCGGCCCGCTGCCGCCGGACGTGCAGCCCCATGCGCTGAATGCCCTCTGCGATGCCTATGCGGCCTCCGCCGCCCCCCTGCCCGTCGAGGTCGCGGACATCGCCGTCTACCGGCAGGACGCGTCCGGCGGCCGGTTCCGGATTCTCCACCGGGCGCCGCTGCGGCGGGTGTGATCCGGCACGGGGCCGGTCCGGACGGGGCTGTTGCACGCATGACATGAAGCGGTGGCAGCGTTCGGCGCCATGAAACGCCTCGCCCCCACACCCACGATCCACCCCACCGCGACGCTCACCCGCTGTTCGCTCGGCCGCTACACGGAAGTGGGCGCCCGCGTGATCCTCAACGAGGTGGAGATGGGTGACTACGCCTATGTGGAGCACGATTCCGACATCGCCTATGCGCGCATCGGCAAATTCTGCTCCATCGCGGCGATGACGCGGATCAATCCCGGCAACCATCCCATGTGGCGGGCGAGCCAGAACCACTTCACCTATCGCGCCGCCGCCTATTTCGAGGATGCCGAGGACGACGCCGACTTCTTCGCCTGGCGGCGCGCGCACGGCGTCACCCTCGGCCACGACGTGTGGGTGGGGCACGGTGCCATCGTGCTTCCGGGGCGGCAGGTCGGCACCGGCGCGGTGATCGCGGCGGGCGCCGTGGTGACCAAGGATGTCCCGCCTTACGCCATCGTCGCGGGCGTGCCGGCCCGGTTCGTGAAATGCCGGTTTTCGCAGGATATCGGCCAGAGGCTGATCGCGCTCGGCTGGTGGGACTGGAGCCACGAGGCCCTGCGGGCCGCGCTGGAGGATTTCCGCGCGCTGCCCGTGGAGGCTTTCCTGGAAAAGCACGGGGGCTGATTTTCCGTCAGGGCTCCTGCGGTTTCTGCTCCACCGCGCCCAGCGCATCGGCGAGGCGCATCTTGGCTGAGCCGGGGCGCAGCGGCTTCTGCTGGCTCTCATGGGGCACCCAGCCCGATAGCCAGACGATCTCGAAAGTGGCGCGAACCCGGCCGTCCGGATCGGCGAAGCGGGCGGCATAAATCTCCGCCGCCTTCAGCAGGGTCGCGCGGCGCAGCGGCACGCGGCGGCGCTCCGACAGCGAATTGGCGGCGCCCATGAGGCGAAGATCGGAGAACAGCGCAAACGGGCTGGAATAGCGGACCGTCACGCGGTCCACGTCGGTCACCGGCAGGGCGAAGCCGGCGCGCTGGAGCAGCCCGCCAAGGTCCCGCACATCCACGAAGGGCGCGACGCGGGGAGAGACGCCGCCGATGGTTTCCGTTTCGGCAATGGCGAAGGCCTCGCGCAGCTCTGTGAGGCTCGACCCGCCGACCATGGCGGCGAGGAACAGCCCGTCCGGCTTCAGCGCACGGCGGATCTGCGCGAACGCCCCCGGCAGGTCGTTGACCGACTGAAGGGCCAGCGCGGAGACCACGAGATCCAGCGTGCCGTCGGCCACCGGCAGCATTTCCTCGTCCGCCACGATGGTGGGGATGGCGCCCGAAAGCCCGCGCGCGATAGGTGCGGCGCGCAGCACGGTGCCGATGGCGGCGCCGTCCGGGCCGGCATAGAGCGCGCGCAAGGCAAAGGCGGCGGCTTCGGTGGGGGTACCGAGATCCAGAACCCGCTCGAAGCGCCGCTTCACCGCCGCGACGCGGTCCACCAGATCGTCCACCGCGCGGGCGAGCAGGAAGTCAGCGGGCCCGAGATCGGCGGCGCGGCCAAGGCGCCGCCGCAGGAGCGCGCGGTCGAAAACGTGCGGAAGACTGTGGGCAGGGCCGGTCATGGCCCGCATATAGGCGCTTCGCGGCAGGCTTGCACCTGTCGGATGGGACGAGCCGGGAAGCGCCCGCTCCGCTCATTCCGGTTCGATGCCGGCGGCCTTGGTGATCCCGGCCCACTTCTTCGTCTCGCTGTCCACGAAGGCAGCAAGGTCTGCTGCCGAAGAGGACGAGGGCTCGATGCCGGCGGCAACCAGCGCGGTCGAAACCGCCTTGTCGCCCATGGCGGTCACCATGGCCTTGTTGAGAATGTCGATGGCGTCCTTCGGGGTCTTGGCGGGCGCGAAGGCGGCGAACCACGCGGTCAGCTCATAACCGGCAATGCCCGCCTCGCGCATGGTGGGAAGCTCGGGCGCAAGCGGCGACCGTTCGGCGCTGGAGACGCCCAGCGCCTTCAGCTTGCCCGCGCGGGCCGAGGGCAGGGTGGTGGAGATGTCGGCGAACATCAGGTCGATCTGTCCGCCCAGCAGGTCGCTCACCGCCTGCGGGTTGGACTTGTAGGGCACATAGACCATGTTCACGCTGGTAATGCTCTTCAGCATTTCCACCGCGATGCGGGAGGAGGTGGAGCCGGCGCCGAAGGTCAGCTTGCCCGGATTGGCCTTGGCATAGGCGATCAGCTCCTGCGTGGTCTTGGCGGGAACGTTCGGGTTCACCACCAGCGCCAGCGTGATGGTGCCGAGCTTGGTGATGGGCTCGAAGTCCTTCACATGGTCATAGGTCAGCTTCTTCACCAGCGACTGGTTGGCCGCATGGGTGGAGTTGGAGGTGATCAGCACCGTATAGCCATCGGGCGCGGCGCGGGCGACCTGCGAGGCTGCGATCTGGCCGTTGGCGCCGGGCACGTTCTCCACCACAACCGGCTGTCCGAGCTGGGACGACACGCTCTGTCCCAGCACGCGGGCCAGCGTGTCCGTCGCGCTCCCGGCCGCGAAGGGCACCACGAAGCGGATGGACTTGGAAGGATAGGTATCGGCAAAGGCGGGTGCGGTGCCGGCGAGGCACAGGGCGAGCCCCGCGAGCGCGGCCCGGCGCGAGAAGATAGGGGTCATGGCGTTTCCTCCGGTTGGGTCGGTTCTGTTTGGTTGTCGAGCGTGGCAAGCGCCGCCGTGACGGCAGGGGTCGGCGCGAGGGGGAAGTCCAGAAGCTGGAAGGACAGGGTCTTGCCGTGTCCGTCGAGGCCGAGCGAGGCGTTGACCCCGCCATCCAGCACGTCATCCAGAACGAAGTTGAAGGCGTCGAGATGGGGCAGGTCGTAGCGGACCACGCGGGAGGGCCGGCGCGCCGCGAAATGGGCGGCGACCGCCTCCGCCGTCACCTGCTCGGCCAGCGCCGCATAGGCCTCGGGCACGCGGCAGATCAGCGCGAGGTTCGCCCGGTTGCCCTTGTCGCCCGCGCGGGCGAAGGCGAGGCGGTGGAGGAGAATGCGCCCGCTCATTGCGCGGCCTCCGTGGCATAGACGTCGAACAGGCGGGCGGCCGGGCGGGTATGGGCCCGCTCCACAAGGCAGGAGGCGCTTGAGAGGCGCGCGGTCAGGTGCCGCCGCACGCCCCCGCCACCGGCCGGGCCGGCGCAATACAGCCCTTCCACCTCGTCCAGAAGCAGGTCGAGCGCGGCCCTGTCGGTTGACTGGGCGGCAAAGCGCAGCCGCACGTCGGGGGGCGCGCTGCCATCGAAGACAGCATCCAGCGTGGCGCCGGCGGTGTCGTTGAACACCGAGGCGATGCCGATGGCGTCTACCCGCACCCCAAGTCCCGGCGCACGCCGGGCGAGGCGCTGGCGCACCACATCGGCCGCAAGCCGTGCCCGCCCGGCCGCATTGGGGCCGGCATAGGAAATCTCGGCTTCGGCCAGCCATCCGGCCTCGAAGCAGACCGTGGCCTTCAGCGTGTCGGGGCGCGGCTTGCCGCGTACGCCAGAGACGCGCACGCGGTCGCGGCCGATCTCGTCCACCCGCGCGGCGGTGATATCCATCACCACGTCCGGGGTGAGATAGGCGGCGGGATCATGGATCTCGTAGAGCATCTGCTCGATCACCGTGAAGCGGTCGATCCGCCCGCCGGTCCCTTCGGGCTTGCTGATGACGATGCCCCCGTCGCGGTCGATCTCGGCGATGGGAAAGCCCACATCCGCGAGGTCCGGCACATCCTTCACGCCGGGATCGGCGAAATAGCCGCCGGAGACCTGCGCGCCGCATTCGAGGAGATGGCCGGCAAGGGTGCCGGCGGCGAGACGGTCCCAGTCATCCTCCGCCCAGCCGAACACATGCAGCAGCGGGCCGAGCGCCAGGGCGGGGTCCGCCACGCGGCCGGTGACGACGATGTCGGCACCGAGGTCCAGGGCACGGGCAATGGCTGACGCGCCGATATAGGCGTCGGCCGAGACGATGGCATCGCGCCCGGCGAGCAGCGTTCCCCCGGTCTCCCGCGCGGCGAGGTCCGCAACGCTGAGGCGGCCGTCGAGGTCCGAGCCTGTCACCACGCCGATGCGCGGCTTGTGGCCGAGATCCCGTGCCATGGCGGCGATGCGGGCGGCGGCAGCCTCGGGATTTGCGGCACCGAAATTGCCGATGATGCGAATGCCGGAGGCGAGGCAGTCGGCCAGCACCGGTGCGAGGAATTTCTCCAGCGCCGGGCTGTATCCCCTGGCGGGATCATTGCGGCGGGCCAACTGGCACAAGGCGAGGGTGCGTTCCGCCAGGGTCTCGAACATGAGGAAACGGGGCCCGTCATGACGGGCGAGTTCCGCGACCACGGGAATGGCGGCATCCGTCCGGTCGCCGGCAAATCCCGCGCCCGAGCCGATGCGCACACGGTCCGGCCGCGTCTCTTCCTCCAGCGCCATGCTTCCTCCCTCACGCCCTGTCTGCGCAGGGTGGCTGGAGGCTGGGGCAGGATATTCATCGTGTCAAATAATGCGTATATATAAATAAATAGGTTTACCCGATGAATATCACTGTCCGCCAGCTTGAGGTCTTTGCCTGCGCCGCCCGTGCCATGAGCTTCACGCAGGCGGCGGGACTGCTCGGCATTTCCCAGCCCGCATTGTCGGAGAGCATCCGGCGCATGGAAGGGGAACTGGGGTTCCGCCTGTTCGACCGCACCACCCGCCGCCTTTCCCTGACACCGGAAGGGCGCGCGCTTGCGGGGCTGGCCGAAGAGGTGTCGCGGGACATGCGGGCCGGCCTTCAGGATATCGCCGCGCGCGGCATCCGGCGTCCGCGCGTGACCGTCGCGCTCCTGCCGTCCATCGCTGCCGCCCTGCTGCCCCTTGCGGCCGACACCTTGCGGCGGGACTTTCCGGACGCCGAGCTGAATGTCTGCGACGTGCTGCACGAGCGGGCGGTGGCGCTGGTGGAGGATGGCATTGCGGACATCGCGGTCACCATGCGCCCGTCCGGCGACCTTCTGGCCTACGAGCCGCTGGGCACCGACCGGGTGCATCTGCTGATGCGGCGCGGGCATGCCCTTGCCGGTCGCGGCCCCCTGCCGTGGAGCGCCCTTGCGGGGCATCCCTTCGTCGCGCTGGCGCGCACCACGTCGGTGCGCAAGCAGGTGGATGCGGGTCTTGCCGCTGCGGATGTGGCCGTGACCCCGCGCTTCGAGGTGGAGCAGATCCCCTCGGCCGTGGCCCTGGTGGCGGCGGGGCTCGGCGTCACCGCGCTGCCGGAACTGACCTTCGCCATGTTTCCCCGCGCCGGCCTCGTCACCCGCCCGCTGGAGGCGCCGGTGGTGGCGCGGGCCTTCGGCCTCATCACCCGTGCCGGGCGTCCGCTCTCCCCCTCTGCCCGCGCCCTCGCGGAGGGGTTGCGGCTGGCGTTCGCGCAGCATCGGCCATTGATCGGGGGCGGGAGGGCCGGTAATCAGCAGGCATAAGAACCGCGCCCCTCAGGGACCCGGCATCACGGCCCATGGGCCGTGTCCCCATCGAGGAGCCCAGGGAGCCGCCATGTCCTCTGCCGAAGCCGCCGTCCTGTCCGACGAAGCCATCCTGAAGGCCCTGTTCGAGGCGGCGCTCGCCGCCGCGCTGCCGGAAGGCAAGTTCCGCGAACGGCTGCCCGCGCCGCCGAAGGGCCGCACCATCGTGCTCGGCGCCGGCAAGGCCTCCGCCCGCATGGCCCGCGCCTTCGAACAGGAATGGGGCCGCCCCTGCGAGGGGCTCATCATCACGCGCTACGGCCATGGCTGCGAGACGCAGCATATCGAGATCGTGGAAGCGGCCCATCCGGTGCCCGATGCGGCCGGGTTCGCGGCGGCTGCGCGCATCCTTGAGATCGCCCGCTCGGCCGGGCCGGACGACCTTGTGGTGTGTCTCATGTCCGGGGGCGCCTCCGCGCTTCTCACCCAGCCCGCCGAGGGCATGTCGCTGGAGGACAAGCAGGCGCTCAACCGCGCGCTGCTGAAGTCCGGCGCGCCCATCGGCATCATGAACATGGTGCGCAAGTCGCTCTCCGCCATCAAGGGCGGGCGCCTTGCCGCCGCCATCGCGCCGGCGCGCTGCGTGACCTACCTGATTTCCGACGTGCCGGGAGATGATCCCGGCGCCATCGGCTCCGGCCCGACCATCCCGGCGCTGATGCGGCGCTACGAAATCCCCGTGACGCCCGCGCAGGAGGCCATCATCCGCGCCAATACCGTCTCGGGCGATCCGCTGCCGGGGCAGGAGGTCCACATGATCGCGACGCCGCTCATGGCGCTGGAAGCGGCGGCGGCGAAGGCGCGGGATATGGAGCTCGAAACCCTCATCCTCGGCGACGCCATTGAGGGCGAGGCGCGCGAGGCGGCCACCGTGTTCGCCGGCATCGCGCGCTGTGCGGCGACCCACGGCCTGCCGGTGCGCGGCCCTTCGGTCCTTTTGTCGGGCGGCGAGACCACGGTGACCGTGCGCGGCAAGGGGCGGGGCGGGCGGAATGTGGAATTCCTCCTCGCCCTCGCCGTCGCGCTCAAGGGCGAAGCGGGCGTCTCGGCCATCGCCTGTGACACCGACGGGGTGGACGGGACGGAAGACAATGCCGGCGCGTGGTTCGATGCCGCGATTCTGGAGCAGGCCGCGC
>NCCY01000041.1 GCA_002279855.1 Rhizobiales bacterium 12-68-15 | reverse complement strand
CTATGTGCCCGGCCCGCCCATGATCGGGGCGCTCATCGCCATTGGCGAGCAGGGCGCCACCGCAGCCGACGACCTGCCCGGCTTCATCATCGGCGGCCCCATTCCGGGTGACTTCACCATTGCCAAGAGCGGCGTGTTCAGCGCGACCGACGCGGCGCTCGCGCCGAAGGGCGAACTGTTCCTGCTGGAGCGCAGCTTCTCGCCGCTGGCGGGCGTCGCCATGCAATTGCGCCGCTTCCGCCTCGCCGATGTGAAGCCGGGGGCACGGCTTGCGGGCGAGATCCTGCTCACTGCGGATATGGGCTTCGAGATCGACAATATGGAAGGCCTCTCCGCGACCCTGAACGGGGCGGGAGAAACCATTTTCACCATCGTCTCCGACGACAATTTCAGTCCGCTCCAGCGCACCATCCTGCTGCGCTTCGCGCTGGTGGACTAGAGTGTTTCAGCCTTTCATGGAAACGCTGAAACACTCTATCTCTTTGTTTTTACGCGTTTCCTTCACGCGAACCGCTTCACACTTCGCTCGGAAACGCTCTAGGGCCGGATCGACCGGCCCTGCCGCGTCTCAGGCCGCCGCGTGGAACTGGAGCGCGGCCAGGCGGGCATAGAGGCCGCCCTTCGCCACGAGCTGGGTGTGGGTGCCCTCGTCCACGATGCGCCCCGCCTCCATCACCAGAATGCGGTCGGCGGACAGGACCGTGGCGAGGCGATGGGCGATGACCAGCGTGGTGCGCCCGCGCATGGAATATTCCAGCGCGGTCTGCACCAGCGTCTCGCTCTCCGCATCGAGTGCGGAGGTGGCCTCGTCCAGCAGCAGCACCGGCGCGGCGCGCAGGATGGCGCGGGCAATCACGATGCGCTGGCGCTGGCCGCCCGACAGCGTCACGCCGCGCTCGCCCACCATGGTGTCCCAGCCCTCCGGCAGGCGGGCCACGAACTCGTCCACAAGCGCCGCCTTGCCGGCCGCCTCCACCTCCGCATCGGACGCTTCCGGGCGGGCGAGGCGGATGTTCTCGCGCACCGTGTCGGCGAAGATGGCCACCTCCTGCGGCACCAAAGCGAGATGGCGGCGCACGGCCACCGGGTCGCAGCCGGCAATGTCCACGCCGTCCAGGAGGATGCGGCCGCCCTGCGGGTCGTAGAAGCGCTCCAGAAGCTGGAACACCGTGCTCTTGCCGGCGCCCGAGGGTCCCACAAGGGCAATGCGCTCGCCGGGCTTCACGGCAAAGGAGACGCCATCCAGCGCCTTCTGGCCGGGCCGGCCGGGATAGGCGAAGGCCACGTCCTCGAACCGCAGTTCGCCCGTCACCGCCGCCGGCAGCGGCGCGGGATGGGCCGGGGGACGCACCAGCGGCTCGACCTTCAGCAGTTCCCCGATCCGCTCTGCCGCGCCGGTGGCGGCGGAGACCTCGCCCCAGGTCTGGGAGAGTTCCCCGAGGCTGGAGGCGGCGAGCACGGCGAACAGCACGAACTGGCTGAGATCGCCCGCCGACATGGTGCCGTTGAGCACGCCCTGCGCCCCCACCCAGAGCACCGCGACGATGCTGGAGAACACCAGGAAGATGCCGATGCCGGTCAGCATCGCCCGCGCCCGCGTCGCATCGCGGGCCGCTTCGAAGGCGAGGTTCACCTGCGTTCCGAAGCGCGTGCGTGCCGCGCCCTCGGCGCTGGAGGCCTGCACCGCGCGGATGGCGCCCACCACTTCGGAGGCATAGGCCGAAGCGTCGGCGAGCCGGTCCTGCGCCTGCCGGGTGCGGGCGCGCACCTTGCGGCCGAACGCCACGAGGGGCAGCACGATGAAGGGGATGGCGACGAGAACGAGGCCGGACAGCCGGGGGCTGGTCACCACCATCATGACGGCGGCGCCGAGGAACAGGACGAGATTGCGCAGCGCCACGGAGGCCGACGTGGCCACGGCCACCTTGATATGGGTGGTGTCGGCGGTGAGTCGGGAGGTGATCTCGCCGCTGCGGGCGCTGTCATAGAAGGCGCCGTCGAGGCCGGTCAGACGCTCGAACACCGCATTCCGCAGGTCCGCCACCACCCGCTCGCCCAAAGTCGTCACCAGATAGAAGCGCACGGCGGAGGCGGCGGCGAGCACCGCCACCACAAGGGCCAGCACCGCGAAATAGCGATCGATCATGCCGGCATGATCGGGCGCGAAGCCGTAATCGATCATGCGCCGCACGGCGATGGGCAGGCTCAGCGTGGCGCCCGCCGCCGCCCCCAGCGCCAGAAGGGCCGCCGTGACGCGCCCCCGATAGCGCACCGCATAGGGCAGAAGGGCGAGGAGGGGGCGCAGCGAGGCCCGCCCCCGTCCGCGTCCGCCCTCTTCGGGCGGGGACGCAAGGGTGGGGGAGGGAGCGAGGGGGGAAGGCGCGGAAGCGGACGCGTCAGCGCCCCCGGTTCCGACGTGTGATGTGTCCGCTTGTGTCAACGCATGCTCTCGGCTATAGACCCGCGACTTCCGTCAGGAAATGAATTCACACCGCCGCCGACCTGCCGAGGGCTGGATGCGGCGAGAAGGACCGGCGTTATGAAGAGCGACATTCATCCCGACTACCACTTCATCAAGGTGGTGATGACGGACGGCACCGAGTACACGACCCGCTCGACCTACGGCAAGGACGGCGACACGATGCAGCTGGATATCGATCCGCGCACGCATCCCGCCTGGACCGGTGGCACGCAGCAGCTTCTCGATCGCGGCGGACGTGTCTCGCGCTTCAAGAACAAGTTCGGCGGCCTGCTCAAGGGCTGAGCCCAAAGCGTTGCATGGCCTTGCTTCGACAAAGAAGAGCCGCCTCGCGGCGGCTCAGTCGGGCAGGGAGGAACGCCACAGAAGGGCGCGCGGATGGACCCCGATCCCCGCGCCGGGTGCCGGCCCCAGATGGGCGGCACAGCGTCAGGATGACGCAAAAGGCTTAACGGGGTTTTAACCGGCATGGGTATCACCCGCCCGGTCTCGCAGCCCTTCGCCTGTGCCATCAGAATTTGAACACGGACGCGGCTGCGTCCCGAGACGCCCGCTTGGCGGCCAGTGTCGATTCGAGGCGTGCGATCTCGGCCGTATAGAGAGCGATCCGCTCGATGATCTCCGCCTCCGAGAGGCGCGAAAGATCCGCGCCCGGCTCCAGTGAAGCGGGGGCGGGGCGGGGGCGCTCTTCTTCCATCATGGCCGGTCTCCCTGTCATATGCACGCATATGGCATTTGCGCGCTGGCGCTGCTTTGTTACACCAAATCACGTCCCGCCGCGCCGTCACGGCGCCGCTCCCTTTCGGACCCCAGCCCTTTCGGAGCCGCACCATGGCCGAATTGCCCGCCACCATGACCGCAATCACCGTTCCGACCCCCGGCGGGCCGGAGGCTCTGGTGCCGACCGAGCGCCCGGTGCCGCAGCCCGGCAGGGGCGAGGTGCTGGTGAAGGTGGCCGCTGCCGGCATCAACCGGCCCGACGTGATGCAGCGGCGCGGCCTCTATCCGCCGCCGGCCGGCGCCTCCGACATTCCGGGCCTTGAGATCGCCGGCACCGTGGTCGCGGTGGGCGAGGGGGCGGTCCGCTACAAGGTGGGCGATGCCGTATGCGCCCTCGTGACCGGCGGCGGCTATGCGCAATACTGCCCCGCGCCCGAGGCCACCACGCTGCCGGTGCCCGCCGGCCTCTCCATGGCGGAAGCCGCCGCCATTCCCGAAACCTTCTTCACGGTGTGGAGCAACGTGTTTGATCGCGCGCGCCTCCAGAGCGGGGAGACGCTGCTGGTTCATGGCGGGGCGGGGGGCATCGGCACCACGGCCATCATGCTCGGCAAGGCGTTCGGCGCGCGGGTCTTCACCACCGCCGGCTCGCCGGAAAAGTGCGCGGCCTGCCGCGACCTCGGGGCGGACCTTGCCATCGACTACAAGACGCAGGACTTCGTGGCCGAGGTGAAGGCCGCCACCGGCGGCAAGGGCGTCGATGTCATTCTCGATGTCATCGGCGGCGCCTATATCCAGCGCAATTACGAGGCGGCGGCGCTTGATGGCCGCATCGCCCAGATCGCCTTCCAGGACGGCTCGAAGGCGCAGGTGGACTTCATGCGCCTGATGCTGAAGCGCCTGACCCATACCGGCGCCACGCTGCGCTCGCGTCCGCTGGCGGACAAGGCGGCCATCGCGCGCCAGCTTGAGGAGAAGGTGTGGCCTCTGCTGTCGTCCGGCACGCTGCGCCCGCTCATGGACCAGACCTTCGCCCTTGCGGATGCGGCGGGTGCCCATGCCCGGATGGATCGCAGCGCCCATCTCGGCAAGATCGTGCTGGAGGTGGCGTGAGGGGTAAGGGGGCGGGGTCCGCTGGCTCCGCACGGGCTTGCCCTTTGGTGAACACCGGCTGCGCCTTGCTCCGGCCGCAGCGCGGCTTTAGGTATGGGGCTTCGACCCGGCTCAGCGCCGGGCGCGGAGGCTTGCCGTTGCGTCTTTTCCTCGCCGTTCTGGTGCTGCTTGCCGCCGCCGTGACGCCGCTGGTGCCCGCCGCTGCGGTGGAGGCCGTGGCGATCCGTCTCAACGCCAAGGTGACGGACCTCCTGCCGGCGATCGAACGCATCGCCAACGAGACCGACCGGGTCCAGATTTCCACCGTTCCCGGCGCGGACGGCATCGTCCGGCGCATCGAGGTGCACGCCTCGGACGGGCGGCCGAAGGCCGACTGGATGGTGTTCGCCCTCTCCAACAATACCGACGAGCAGGTGGACCGCCTGATCGTCGCGCCCTTCTACCGGATGGTGGGCTCGGGCCTGTTCTGGCCGGAACTGGGCAACCGGCGCATCCTGAACCTCACCCCCAGCCAGGGCTTCAAGCCGGAGCGGCAGGCCTCGCCGGACGCGGACGTCTTCCTCGTCACGCTGGACCCCGGCTCGACGGTCACCTTCATCGCGGAACTTGCGACCCCGACCCTTCCGCAGCTCTATCTGTGGGAGCCCGACGCCTACAAGGACCGGGTCAACGCCTTCACGCTCTACCACGGCATCGTCATCGGCATTGCGGGCCTTCTGGCCCTGTTCCTCACCATCCTGTTCGTGGTGAAGGGCTCGGTGATGTTCCCGGCGGCGGCCGCGCTCGCCTGGGCGGTGCTGGGCTATATCGGCCTCGACTTCGCCTTCTGGGCCAAGGTGTTCGGCCTCTCGCCCGTGGCGGAGCAATTCTGGCGGGCCGCCGGCGAGGCGATCCTGACCGCGACCCTGCTGGTCTTCCTGTTCGCCTATCTCAACCTCAACCGCTGGCATGTGCGCTATGTGCACGTTGCCGCCGCATGGCTCGCCTTCCTCGCCGCCCTCGTGGTTGTGGCGCTGCTGGATGCGCCGGTGGCGGCGGGCATTGCCCGTGTCTCGCTGTTCATGGTGGCCGTGCTCGGGCTCGGCGTCGTCATCTGGCTGTCCCAGCACTCCTATGACCGGGCCGTGCTCATCATCCCCGCCTGGCTGCTGCTGGTGGTGTGGGTGGTGATGGCGGGGCTGACCGTCGAAGGGCTGGTCACCAACGATCTCGTCGCCCCCGCCTTGTCGGGCGGCCTGGTGCTCATCGTGATGCTGATCGGCTTCACGGTCATGCAGCATGCCTTTGCCGGGCTCGGGGCCATCCAGGGCTCGACCTCGGAACTGGAGCGCCGCGCGCTGGCGCTGGCCGGGTCCGGCTACATGGTGTGGGACTGGGACGTGGATTCCGACCGCATCTATACCTCTCCCGAGGCGGAGGAGGCGCTGGGCCTCAAGCGCCGCTCGCTGGAAACCGAGGCGGCCGGCTGGCTGGAAGTGCTGCACCCCGCCGACCGCGACCGCTTCCGCGCCACGCTGGACGGCATCATCGACCAGCGGCGCGGGCGCATCGACCAGGATTTCCGCCTGCGTGCCATCGATGGCCATTATCTCACGTTCAACCTGCGCGCCCGTCCCGTCGTGGGCGCGGATGGTGAGGTGGTGCGCTGCATCGGCACCCTCACCGATGTCACCGGCGAGCGCATGGCGGCCGAACGGCTGCTGCATGATGCGGTGCGCGACAATCTCACCGGCCTGCCCAACCGGGAACTGTTCCTCGACCGGCTCGATCAGGCCCTGACCTTCGCGCGCATCGACGAGACGCTGAAGCCGACGGTCATGTTCATCGACCTCGACCGCTTCAAGCAGGTGAATTTGTCCGTGGGCATGGCCATGGCGGATTCCATCCTGCTCACCGTTGCCCGCCGCATGATGCGGCTGATGAAGCCGCAGGACACGCTGGCGCGGATTTCGGGTGACCAGTTCGGCCTCATCCTGCTCTCCGAGCGCGATCCCGAGCGGATCACCACCTTTGCCGACACGCTCCGCCGCTCGCTGCGCGCCCCCATCACCTTCGCCGACCGGGAGGTGTTCATCACAGCCTCCATCGGCCTGGTCCTGTCCGGTCCCGACCTGACGCGCCGCGCCGAGGTGCTGAAGGACGCGGAACTCGCCATGTACTACGCCAAGCGCATCGGCGGCGACCGCATCGAGGTGTTCCGGCCGGCCATGCGGCAGCAGAAGATCGACCATGTCTCGCTGGAGAGCGACCTGCGCGTGGCGCTGGAGCGGGACGAGATCTTCGTCCGCTTCCAGCCCATCGTTCGCCTCGCGGATCGCGGCATCGGCGGCTTCGAGGCGACCTTGCGCTGGAAGCATCCCCGCCTCGGGGAGATGCCGGCCAGCGAATTCATGCCGCTGGCGGAAGAGAGCGGGCTGATCCTCGATCTCGGCCTGTTCGCGCTGGAACGCGCGGCGCGCCAGCTCGGCCAGTGGCAGCGGCAGGTGCGGGTGGACCCGCCGCTGTTCATGAACATCAACGTGTCATCCCGCCAGCTGCTGCGCCACGACCTGATCCAGGATCTGAAGGCCGTGCTCGCCCGCAATGCGGTGGCGCCCGGCTCGCTGAAGCTGGAAGTGGCGGAGGCGCTGGTGATGGAAAATCCCGAATATGCCGCCGTCATGCTCTCCCGCATCCGCGAACTGGGGGCGGGGCTCTGCCTTGATGATTTCGGCACCGGGCAGTCGGCCCTGTCCTATCTCCAGCGCTTTCCCTTCGACACCATCAAGCTCGACCGCCGCTTCGTTCAGGAGAGCGCCAAGGGCGCCGCACGGGCGGCGCGGCCCATCATCGTCGGCTCCATCATCGACCTCGCCCACCATCTCGGCATGGAGGTGATCGCGGAGGGGCTGGAGAAGGAGATCGAGGCGGATGAAATGGCGCAGTTCGGCTGCGAATATGCGCAGGGCGTGCTTCTGGGCGAGCCCATGACCATCGAGGAATGCCGGTCCCTGTTCCAGCCGGTCTCTGCTCCCGAAGGGCGCCGGCGCCGCGCCGCAGGCTGACGCGCGCCCTCCAGGGCGCGCCGTCGAAGGGGCCTGTGCTCAGGCGTGTCCGGCGTCGGAGGAGAGCATGGCCGGGTCGATCCCGAGCCGCCGCATGGCGAGGTCGTATTTCAGCTCCGTGACCTCCCCGAACACCAGATCGGCGTCGGCGGGGCAATGCAGCCAGCCATTGGCCTGGATTTCGGTTTCAAGCTGGCCCGGCGCCCACCCCGCATAGCCGAGGGCCAGAACCGCATTTGCGGGTCCTGTGCCGCTGGCAATGGCCTTCAGGATATCGAGCGTGGCGGTCAGGCAGATGCCGTCCGCGATGGCGAGCGTCGAATTCTCGATGAAATAATCCGCCGAATGCAGCACGAAGCCGCGCCCCGTCTCCACCGGCCCGCCCTTCAGCACCTTCACGCTGCCGGCCTCCTTGGGCAGCAGGATGCGCTGCTCGGCGGGCACCACGTTCAGCTGCACCAGCAGGTCAGCGAAGCGGATGTGGTTGGCGGGCTGGTTCACCACGATGCCCATGGCCCCCTCGGGGGAATGGGCACACACATAGATGAGGGTCCGCGAGAAGCGTTCGTCCTGCATCGACGGCATGGCGATCAGCATCTTGCCTTCCAGAAAGTCCGGAGAGGCGCCGGGTGCAAAGCTTGGGGCATCGACCATCATCGGGAAAGCGTACCGCGATGCACCGCGTTTGAAAACGCCACCTGAGGGTGAAATGCTTCCGGAACGATACGCGTCGCACGCCGTCACGCGAACGTGCATGTCCCCCCTTTGCGATCGGGATCGAGACAGGGTAGCCAGTCGCCATGCTTTCGCGCGCTTTTCTTGCCGGTCTCGGCGCTGTTCTTGTCACGTCTCTGGCCGCCCAGGCGGGAGAGACCCCGTGGGTGCGCACGCAGGGGGCGGACGTGCGCCTCGTGTCCGGTGCGGTGGTGGACGGAAAGCTGGAGGCCGGCGTCGAAATCCGCCTCGCTCCCGGCTGGAAGACCTACTGGCGCTATCCCGGCGACAGCGGCGTGCCGCCGCGCTTCGACTGGACGGGTTCGCGCAACATGCGCACCGCCGATGTGGCGTTTCCCGCGCCGCGCCGGTTCTCGGACGGGGCGAGCGGCCATTCCATCGGCTACAAGGGCGGCACGGTCATCTTTCCCGTGACGGTCACGCTGGAGGCGCCGGGCAAGGCGACCCGGCTCGACCTCGCGCTCGATTTTGCGGTCTGCGACACGCTCTGCGTGCCGGCACAGGCGCAGATGTCGCTGGAGGTGACGGCGGGCGCGAGCGAGGCCAATGCCGCCCTTGCGGCCGCCCGCGCGAAGCTGCCGGCGCCGGCGCCCATGGGCCAGGCGGGCCTCGGTGTCGTCTCCTTCACCGTGGACCGCGCATCGAAGCCGGCGGTGCTGGAGGTGGTGGCGAACACCCGCTCCGACAAGCCGGACCTGTTCGCGGAAGGCCCGACCGATGCCTGGGCCCTGCCGCTGCCGGCACGGCAGGCGCTGGGGGATGGCCGCACCCGCTTCACGCTGCCGCTGGACGGTTTGCCGACCGACGCGCGGTGGCAGGGGGCGACCCTGTCCCTGACGCTGGTGGACGGCGCGGATGCGGTGGTGACGGCGGTTCCCATGCCCACCGACTGAGCCGATCCCGCCTCCGGGCGATGCGGGCCGGGACGGCCGGCAGGAAAGCGCTGTCGGGCCTTTTCCGCAGCCAAAATGCTTCTATTGTCGTCGCGCCAGATTCGGCCGTGCGCCGGGCTGGAGCCGCACGCGGTTTGATGGATTCGCTCAGCGGTCCCGCCAAACGGCCATCTGTCCCATGTCCCACCGGGGCGACGCGTCGCAGGGGCGGCGCAGACGACCGGCTTATCCCAAGTGGAGAGAATGATGCCTATTTCTGTCGGAGACGCTTTGCCGGCCGCCACCTTCCGCGTCAGCACGTCGGACGGCCCGGTGCCGAAGTCCACGAGCGACGTGTTCAAGGGCAAGAAGGTCGTGCTGTTCGCCGTGCCCGGCGCCTTCACGCCCACCTGCCACAAGAACCACCTTCCCGGCTTCGTGGAGCGTGCGGACGCCTTCTTCGCCAAGGGCGTGGACGCCATCGCGGTGGTGTCGGTCAACGATCCTTTCGTCATGGGCGCCTGGCAGAAGGCGTCCGACGCGGATGGCAAGATCCTGTTCCTTGCCGATCCGGCGGGCGAGTTCGCCACCGCCCTCGACCTCACCTTCGACGGCTCGGCCGCCGGCCTTGGCCTGCGCTCCAAGCGCTATTCCATGCTGGTGGAAGACGGCGTGGTGAAGGTGCTGAACGTCGAGGACGTGCCCTCCAAGGCCGACGCCTCCAGCGCCCAGGCCCTGCTCGCGCAGATCTGATCGCCGCCTGATTTCGACCGCCGCCGGCGCGCCCGGCGGCGGTCACCTGAATGCGCTCAGGCGATGATGTCCGGAAACAGCTCGTCCTCAAGGTGGCTGATACGGTCCTTGAGCTGAAGCTTGCGCTTCTTCAGCCGCTGGATCTGAAGGATATCCGCTCCGGAGACCGCGATGAGTGCGGCGATGGCCGCGTCGAGGTCCCGGTGTTCCTGCCGCAGGCGCTCCAGAAGCGCCCGCACTTCGCGTTCCTCATCACTGGTCATCGAGTGTTCCGCACCGCCCGTACCGGACCGATGAAGGAATATGGCACGCGGCGCCCCGCCTGCAAGCACCGCGCACGCACCGCTCTGGAGGAATTCCGGACGGTTTTTTCATCGCGGCGAAAACATCCGTCTTTTCAAGGGGCTTGTGGTTTCTCGCCAATGCTCCGTTCGCGCTTGCGCTGCGAGGGGCAGGTTGCGCTGCACCATCTTTCGGTACGGGGAGGCGGTCGACTCTTCGCCGGCTTCATGAAAGACTGAGAAAGTTGCAGACACGGAGAACCGCTCAATGACGGTCCAGTCGCACCTTCAGGAACTCAAGCGCAAGCACGCCGCGCTTGAGACGGAAATTTCCAGGGAACTCGCGTCTCCCGGCTCCGATCCCCTTCGCCTTGTGGAACTCAAGCGGCGAAAACTGGCGCTCAAGGAACAGATCACCAAACTTCATGCGGATGTCACCGTCCACTGACGGTAACTGAGGCCGGATGAGAGCCGCATTCCGTGTGTGCGGATGCGGCACGGAGGCGTGTGTGAAGCGGAGGCGGTTTCCTCGGAGGGAAACTTGCTCTATTCCGCCTGCATGGCGCCTCCCCTCATTCAGCTTCAGGACATCCATCTGCGTTTCGGCGCGACCCCTCTGCTCGATGGAGCGGACATATCGGTCGCACCGGGCGAGCGCATCTGTCTTGTCGGGCGAAACGGGTCCGGCAAGTCCACGCTTCTGCGTGTCGCGGCCGGGCTTATGGAGCCCGACACCGGCAGCATTTTCGTCCAGCCGGGCGCGACCGTCCGCTATCTCCCGCAGGAGCCCGACTTTTCCGGCTTCGCCACGACGCTTGCCTATGTGGAGGCGGGCCTTGGGGAAGGGGATGAGCATTATCGCGCCCAGTATCTGCTGGAGCAGCTCGGCCTGACCGGTGAGGAGGACCCCGCCCGCATCTCCGGCGGCGAAGCGCGCCGGGCGGCGCTTGCCCGCGTGCTGGCGCCAGAGCCGGATGTGCTGCTGCTGGACGAGCCCACCAACCATCTCGATCTGCCCGCCATCGAATGGCTGGAAGCGGAGCTGAAGTCGCTGCGCTCGGCCATCGTGCTCATCAGCCATGACCGGCGCTTTCTCGAAAATCTCTCCCGCGCCACCATCTGGCTGGACCGGGGCACGACGCGGCGGCTCGATCAGGGGTTCGCGGCCTTTGAAGGCTGGCGCGATGACGTGCTGGAGCAGGAAGAGAAGGAGCGCCACAAGCTCGACCGCAAGATCGTCGCGGAACTGGACTGGCTGCGCTACGGCGTCACCGCCCGGCGCAAGCGCAATGTGCGGCGGCTCGGCCAGCTCCATTCCATGCGCAAGGACCGGCGCGAGGAGCGGCGCGGCCCCGGTGCGGTCAAGATCACCGTCACCGAGGGGGACGTCTCGGGCAAGCTGGTGATCGAGGCGAAGGAGATCACCAAGAGCTTCGGCGAGACCGTGGTGGTGCGGCCCTTCTCCACGCGCATCCTGCGCGGCGACCGGGTGGGCATTGTCGGCCCCAATGGTGCCGGCAAGACCACCTTGCTCAAGATGCTGATCGGCGACCTCGCACCCGATGGCGGTGTGGTGCGGATCGGCGCAAATCTCGAAATCGCCAGCCTCGACCAGAAGCGCACCGCGCTCGACCCGGAAATGAGCCTGCGCGATGCGCTGACCGGCGGGGGCGGCGAAACGCTCATGGTGGGCGGCGTGCCCAAGCATGTGATGGGCTATCTGAAGGACTTCCTCTTCACCCCCGACCAGGCCCATTCGCCGCTGCGGGTGCTCTCCGGCGGCGAGCGCGCGCGCCTCATGCTGGCGCGCGCCCTGGCGCTGCCCTCCAACATGCTGGTGCTGGACGAACCCACCAACGACCTCGACCTTGAGACGCTGGACCTGCTTCAGGAGATGGTCGCCGATTATCCCGGCACCGTCCTTCTGGTGAGCCATGACCGCGACTTCCTCGACCGCACCGTCTCCTCGGTGATCGCGGCCGAAGGGGAGGGGCGGTTCGTGGAATATGCGGGCGGCTATAGCGACCTCGTCACCCAGCGTGGCCACGGGGTGCAGGCGAAGGCCTTCGCCAAGGCAAAGGGCGAGGCGCCCCCCGCCGCGCCGAAAGGGGCATCAGCCGCCGCCGCGCCGAAGAAGCCGCGCCTGACCTTTCAGGAACAGCACGCTCTGAAAAGCCTGCCCGGCACCATGGACAAGCTGAAGGCCGAGATCGAGAAGCTGGCCGCGCAGATGGCCGACCCGGATCTCTATGCCAAGAATCCCGCCAAGTTCGAGAAGACCTCCGCCGCCCTCGCCAAGGTGCAGGCGGATCTCGATGCGGCCGAGGAGGAATGGCTGCGGCTTGAGATCCTGAAGGAAGAGGCGGGCGGATAGCCCGCTTCAGCCGGGCCGCCACTCCATGCGCCAGATGGCGCGGCCCGAGGTCGGGTTGGTGGCGGCAGCGGCGATGTGGAAGCCGTAGCGTTGATAGAAGGCGACGGCGCGCGGATTGTCCTGATTGACGTCGAGGTCGATGCCCTCGGGCGACCGCTCCCGCGCCGCCGCCATCAGGGCCGTCGCGGCCCCGCTGCCCCAGAATTCAGGGCCGACGGCGAGTTGGTCCAGATAGCGGGTGCCGGGATGGATGGCGACGAAGCCCGCCACCGATCCGCCCATGTCCGCGCCCGCCCGCGCCACCAGCACCTGTGCCCAGCACCTGTGCCCCGCCGGCCTGAAGCGCCTCCAGATGCCCATGGAACCACGGGCGCCGGGCCTCGAAATCGATGTCCGGCATGGCTTTCGCCCAGGTGCCGACCCACAGGTCGGAGACGGCCGGCAGGTCGGTCGGGGCAAACGGGGCTATGGTGAAGCGCGGGGCGGGCGACGAATCCATAAGGGCATCTTCCCCCGCCCGGCGCCTCGCCCGCAACCCGCGACATGGCGCCCCCGCCCAGAGCCCCCTTGCCCCGTACTCGCCGAGGCGGGAGAGGGAGCGCCCGCACAGCAAGGCGGAGTGCGAGCGTCCTCTGTCCTGGTCGCGAGGCCCTTTCAGATCAGCCGGCTTCAGGCCGATCGGGCCCGTCCCTAGAGTGTTTCAGCCTTTCATGGAAATACTGAAACACTCTATCTCTTTGTTTTTACGCGTTTCCTTCACGCGCACCGCTTCACACTTCGCTCGGAAACGCTCTAGGGATTGATGAGCCCGCCGGCGCCGAAGCCGCCATCGACGCCGATGGTCTGGCCGGTGATGAACCCGGATTTTTTCGGGTCCAGCAGGAAGGAGACCGTCCCCGCCATTTCCTCCGGCGCGCCGGGTCGGCGCATGGGCACCACCTGCATCCAGGCGGCGCGGGTTTCGGGGGTGAGCAATTCCTTCAGCAGGGGCGTTTCCACCGGGCCGGGGGCGATGGCATTCACCCGCACGCCGGCGGTGGCGAGTTCCACGGCCATCACCCGGGTCAACTGGATGACGCCCGCCTTGGACGAGCCATAGGCGACGCGCCCCAGATTGCCGCGCTGGCCCGATATGGAGGCGATGTTGACGATGGAGCCGCCACCATTGGCCACCATGGCCTTCGCCGCTTCCCGCGCCACGAGGAAGGTGCCGATGAGGTTGATGTCGAGGATCTTGCGGAACAGCTCCGCCGAGGTCTCCAGCGCGGGAATGTCGCGCGCGATGCCGGCGCTGTTCACCACGCCCCGGAGCGGGCCGAACTCGCGCTCGATGGCCGCCACCGCCGTGACCACGGCCGCTTCGTCCGTCACATCGAACGTGTCATAGCGCACCCGGTCGCCATGGGCTGACAGATGAGCGCGGGCGGCCTCCATGGCGGCAGGGGCCACATCCGCGACGATCACCCGCCATCCCTCGCCCAGCAGCGCTTCCACCAGCGCAAGGCCAATGCCGGAGGCACCGCCCGTTACGAGTACACTTGCCTGTTCGGACACTGTCTTCTCCTTCGTGCCCCGTCACGGGGCGTCCGCGATCCATTCCTCAAGCGCCACCTCGAAGGTGACGCAGACCGGGTTGCGGCCGGGGACGAACCGCCCGCCGAACACCCGTCCCTCGGCATCCGAAACCGTGCCCGAAAGGTGCGCCTGCAGCACGCCCGCCTCGGTCCGCACCTCGCCGCCCAGCGACAGGGTTTCCACCGCCGCGCCGGTCACATGCACCTGCCGTCCGCCGGCCGTCTCCAGCACCGCCTCGGTCAGGCTGCCGAGGCTGCCGCGCACGAGAGCGGCGGCGAAGCCGTTGTCGCGGCAGAGGTCCGCGATGGCGCCGACGAGGTCTTCGTTGGGCCGCACCCGACCATAGAGCAGGCGGCCGGTGTGGCCGCGCTCGATCCGTGCCTCAGGCATGGGGAACCTCCGCAGGGTGGAAGATGGTCATGGCGGTCTCCGGGTCCGGGCGTTGGGCGATGGCGATCCGGCGATAGGCCCGCGCGAGCAGAACCGGCGGGTCGTCCGTATCCGCAAAACTCTCCTGCGGCAGCAGATGGCCCCCGAAGGCCTGCCCCGCACCGTCCGCGAGCAGCGCATGGCAGTGGATGACGGGGGCGCCATCGGGCGTGAGCCCGGCCGCTCCCCCGCCGCCGAGCACCACGCAGAGCCCCGCCGGGATGGGCGTCGAATAGCGCGCCACCTGCGGGCCCTGCGGGTTCGGGGCGGCTATGCAGTATTTCAGCGCTCGGAACCGCCCGCCAAGAAGGGTGAAGGCCGCCGAGCGCGCGCCGATGGCGTCCAGCGCCGCGACGATGCCGTCATGCAGGCTGGCGCCGGGCGGGAGCGTGACGCGCAGCGCGCGGCCCTCCCCGTCGGCAAGGCTTTCGCGCCGGTCCGGGGTCGCCGGGCCGGGATGGACGAGATGGCGCAGGGCGCTCACGGGCGGCGCTCCGGGGCCAGAGGCAGCAGGCCGCGCGCTTCCAGGTCCTCGCGCACCATCTTCTTGGTGATCTTGCCGTAGGCGGACTTCGGCAGCGCCTCGAACACGAACACGCGCTTCGGCAGCTTGTAGCGGGAGACCTTGCCATCCAGGAAGGCGAGCAGGTCCGCCTCCTCCAGCGTCGCCCCCGCGCGGGGCACGCAGACCGCGACGCCCACCTCGCCCCACATGGGGTCGGGCACGCCGACGATCGCCACCTCCGCCACGGCGGGATGCTGGAGCACCTTCTCCTCCACCTCGCGCGGATAGACGTTGGAGCCCCCCGATATGTACATGTCGGAGGCGCGGCCGGTGATGTAGACGAACCCCTGTTCGTCCATGTGGCCGAGGTCGCCGGTGCGGAACCAGCCATTGCGGAACGCCTTCGCATTGGCGTCCGGGTTGTTGTAATAGCCCGCGAACACGGCCGGCCCGCAGACACAGATCTCGCCGGTCTCGAACGGCGCGACCTCCCCCCCGGCATCGTCCTGGATCTGCACCTGCATGCCCGTGCGCTCATGGCCGCAGGTGCCGATCTTCACCTGCGGGCCGTCCTCCGGCTCGTGGAGGGCGGGGGGCAGCACGGTGATGTTGCCGGTCACCTCGCCAAGGCCGAAATACTGCACCAGCACCTTGCCGAGCTTGGCCAGCGCCCGCTTCTGGTCCTCGCGATACATGGGCGCGCCGGCATAGATGACGTAGCGCAGCGAGGAATGGTCGTGGGCATCCACGCTCGGATGCTCCACCAGCAGCTTGGTGATGGTGGGCACGGTGAACAGGTTGGTCACCCGCCACTTCGCGACCAGCCGCCAGGCCTCGTCCACGTCGAAGCGCTCGGACGGCAGGAGGATGGTCTTCGCCGCCCGCGCGGTCTGCACCAGCTGATGGATGCCCGCGCCATGGGAGAGCGGCGCCACCACGAGGGAGGCGTCCTCATGGGTGGTGCCGGGCATCAGGTCGCACAGGTGATTGGTGATGACGAAGCCCATCTGGCCATGGGTCAGCACCGCCGCCTTGGGGCGCCCCGTGGTGCCGGAGGTGAAGAAGAACCAGCAGGGATCGTCATATTCCACATCCGCCACCGGCGGGGCGGCGCCCAGATGGGCGGCGACGATGCCGTCATAATCCTCGCCGAAATCCCCGCCGCCGATGGCGATGACGCGGGCGATGGAGGGCGCGTCGCGCCGCGCGGCGGTCACGTGGTCGGGAAAGTCCGCATGGCAGATCATGGCGGAGGCGCCGGAGGCCGAGGCGAGATAGGCCACCTCGTCGGGGGTCTGGCGGAAATTGGTGGGGACCCAGACCGCGCCGATGCGGAAGCAGGCGAACATGCTCTCGAACATCTGGAGGCCGTTCTTCGACTGCACCAGAACCCTGTCGCCCTTGCCGAGCCCGCCCGCCAGAAGGCCGGCAGCCATGGCGTTCACGCGGGCATCCATCTCGGCCCAAGTCACTTCCTGCGCGCCATGGACGAAGCCGATGGCGTCCGGAAACCGCCGGGCCGCCTGGCGCAGGACATGGGAGAGGTTCATCACCCGTCGGGTGCAGGGGGCGATGCCGCCTTTGGGTGCGTTCACGAGGTCACTCCGCTGGACAGAAAATCAGGATCGGGAGGCGAGGGCGCGGGCCTTGGCGGTCCCGCGCACCGGGGGGGCGGCCGGCCCGGCGAGGGCGGCGGCCAGGCGTTCGGCCTCGCGCAGCAGCAGGGGGGCGAGCAGGCGCTGGCGGTCCTCCTGCAACCGGCTCTCGATGGCGGCGATGGAGAGCGCCCCCACCGGCCGTCCTTCCGGGCCGGGGATGGCGACGCCGATCCCCCAGGAGCCGGGCATGACGAGGCCGGGATTGACCGCGTAGCCACGCGTGCGCGCCTCTTCGGCGAGGCTGCGCAGCAAATCGGGCGTGTGGCCGGGATAGTCGGAGGCCAGCAAAGCGGCATTGCGCGCGAGCACGGCGTCGCGCTCCCCGTCGGGTAGCGCCGCCAGCATGGCGAGGCTGCCGGCGCCGATGCCCAGCGGATGCCGGTCTCCGGCCTGAAGCACATGGGTGCGGATTGGGAAGGCGCCTTCCTCGCGGTGCAGGCAGACGGCGAAATCGTCACGCGGAACGGAGAGGAAGGCGGTGTCGCCGCTCTCCCGCGCGAGGCGGGCGAGGCCGTCAAGGGACAGGGCGTGAATCCCGAACCGCCGGCCCGCCAGCAACCCTAGGACATAGGCTTCCGGGCCTATATGATAGCGCCGCGTCTCCGCGTCCTGGTCCAGCAGGCCGGCGCGGACAAGGGCAAGAAGAACCCGCCGGACGGTGGGCTTGGGGAGGGACGACCTGGTCACGAGATCGGACAGCCGCGCGCCGTCTGCGCCCGCGCGACCCGCGAGCAGCAGAAGGGCGATCGCGCGCTCGATGCTGCGCGTGCCGCCTGCCGCCTCTCCGGCCCCGTTTCCTTGCCCTTGATCCATCAGGTGGACCTTTTTTGAGTTGGGAGCTAGACAGCCCGCCCCGTGTTCTGCCAGAAACTCTATCTCTGTTGAGCTAGGCCCCACAAGAGGCCCCTCGCAAGTGGCAATAATCGGTCCACTAGATGGACCTCGGGAATGGAAGCCGGCCGGGTGGCCGCCAAGGGAGGAATGACAGATGTCTCTGAGCCGTCGCACTCTGTTGAAGGCAAGCGCCGCCACGGTGCTGGTAGGCGGCGTGGCCGCACCTTATGTCGCGCGCGCCCAGGGCGCCGAATTCTCCTACAAATACGCCAACAACCTGCCCGTCACGCACCCCATGAACGTGCGCGCCAACGAGATGGCCGAGGCCATCAAGAAGGACACCGACGGCAAGGTTGAGATCAAGGTGTTCCCGTCCAGCCAGCTCGGCGGCGACACCGACATGCTGAGCCAGCTCCGTTCGGGCGGCATCGAGTTCTTCACCCTCTCGCCGCTGATCCTCTCCACGCTGGTGCCCAACGCGTCCATTTCCGGCATCGGCTTCGCCTTCCCGGATTACGCCACCGTGTGGAAGGCGATGGACGGCGACCTCGGCACCTATGTGCGCGGCCAGATCTCCAAGTTCGGTCTCGTGGCCATGGACAAGATCTGGGACAACGGCTTCCGCCAGACCACCACCTCCACCAAGCCGATCACCAGCGCCGCCGACTTCAAGGGCCTGAAGATCCGCGTGCCGGTCTCCCCGCTCTGGACCTCCATGTTCAAGGCGTTCGACAGCGCGCCCGCCTCGATCAACTTCGCCGAGGTCTACACCGCGCTCCAGACCGGCGTGGTGGATGCGCAGGAAAACCCGCTCGCCATCATCTCCACGGCGAAGCTCTACGAGGTGCAGAAGAACTGCTCCCTCACCAACCACATGTGGGACGGCTTCTGGTTCCTCGCCAACCGTCGCGCGTGGGAACGCCTGCCGGAGAACCTGCGCACCATCGTCGCCAAGAACATCAATGCGGCGGGCGAGAAGGAGCGCGAGGACGTGGCCAAGCTCAATGCCGGCCTCCAGGCGGACCTCGCCGGCAAGGGCATGGCCTTCAATTCCACCACGCCCGACAGCTTCCGCGACAAGCTGCGTTCCGCCGGCTTCTATGCCGAGTGGAAGGGCAAGTATGGCGACGAAGCCTGGGCGATGCTCGAAAAGTATTCCGGCAAGCTGTCCTGATCCGTCACACCGGCGCGATCCCTCCCAATAGCGGCGGGGATCGCGTCCGCTCCATGATCAAGCGCCTTTCCGGGCACAGGGCCCTGCCTCTTGCGCCGGAATTGCTTTAACCCGACTGCCTGAGGCCGGGGCCGCGTGCGCCCCGGCCATTGCCTTCGCGATGGACACGCCATGCCTCAAGCAGCCGAGTCTCCGGCCCACTCGTCTCCCGCCAACGATCACGGCCTGCCCCAGGTGGCCGAGGCGGAAGCGCCCCGCAGCGGATCGCGCTTCATGCGCCCGCTGGAGGCACTGGCCGCCGCGCTGCTGCTGGGCGTCGTCAGCCTGCTGCTGACCGGCGCCATATCGCGCTACTTCTTTGCCCTGCCGGTGGTGTGGATCGACGAGGTGTCGTCCATCGCCTTCATCTGGCTCGCCATGCTCGGCTCCATCATCGCGCTGGACCGCAACGAGCATCTGCGCCTCACGCTGTTCACCCGCTTGCTGCCCGAAGGTGCCCTTGCCTTCGTGGAGACGCTGGCTTTGCTGCTGGTGGCGGCCTTCCTGCTCGCGCTCGCCTATCCGGCGGTGGACTATGTGATCGAGGAATCCTTCATCACGACGCCCGCCCTCAACATTTCCGGCTCCTATCGCGCCGCCGCCCTGCCGGTGGGCATTCTGGGCATGGCGGGGCTTGCCGTCGCACAGGCGGTGCGGCGCGGCACGCTGCGGGATTTGATCGTCAGCCTCGTCCTCATCGGCGGCATCGTCGCCGTCCTGTGGTTTGCCGCGCCCACGCTGATGAAGGCCGGCAACATCACCATCGTCCTGTTTCTGGTGGGCTTCGTGGCCCTGTGCCTGGCCGGCGGCGTGCCCATCGCCTTCTGCTTCGGCATCGGCACGGTGAGCTATCTCGCCTTCTCCACCCATGTGCCGGTCTTCGTGATGATCGGGCGCATGGACGAGGGCATGTCCAGCCTGATCCTGCTGTCCGTGCCGGTCTTCGTGCTGCTCGGCTGCATTCTTGATTCCACCGGCATGGGCAAGGCGATCGTGGATTTCCTCGCCTCGCTGCTGGGCCATGTGAAGGCCGGCATGTCCTATGTGCTGCTGGGCTCGCTGTTCGTGGTCTCCGGCATTTCCGGCTCCAAGGTGTCGGACATGGCGACCGTTGCCCCGGCGCTGTTCCCGGAGATGAAGCGGCGCGGCCACAAGCCCAAGGAGATGATCGCGCTGCTCGCCACCGGCGCGGCCATGGCGGATACGGTCCCGCCCTCCATTGTGCTGATCGTGCTTGGCTCGGTCGCCGGCGTGTCCATCGCCGCGCTGTTCACGTCCGGCTTCGTGGTGGCCATGGTGCTTCTGGCCGCGCTCGCGGGCCTCGCCCGCTGGAAGGCGCGCGACGAGGACATGACCGGCGTGCGCCGCCCCTCCGGCAAGCTGGTGCTGCGCACCGCCCTGGTCGCAGCGCCGGCGCTGGTCCTGCCCTTCCTCATCCGCAGCGCGGTGTCGGGGGGCATGGCGACGGCCACCGAGGTCTCCACCTTCGCGGTCGTCTATGCCTTCTTCATCGGCATGGTGCTCTATGGCGGCATCCCGCTACGCACCTGCTAT
This sequence comes from Rhizobiales bacterium 12-68-15, assembly GCA_002279855.1. Classification (GTDB taxonomy): domain Bacteria; phylum Pseudomonadota; class Alphaproteobacteria; order Rhizobiales; family Xanthobacteraceae; genus Aquabacter. The sequence goes on along the minus strand of NCCY01000041.1, from coordinate 4,310 downwards.
TCCATGCTGGTGGAAACCGCCGCCCTGACCGGCGCCATCCTGATGATCCTCGCCTGCGCCGTCGCCATGGCCTGGGCGATCACGCAGGCCGGCATCGCGCAGGATCTGGCAAACATCATGGCCGGCCTTCCGGGGGGGTGGATCGGCTTCATGGCCGTGTCCATCATCGTGTTCCTGGTGCTGGGGTGCATCCTGGAAGGGCTGCCGGCCATCGTGCTGATGGCGCCGCTGATGTACCCCATCGCCCGCAAGCTGGGCATCAACGACATCCAGTATTCGATGGTCATCGTCTCGGCGATGAATATCGGCCTGATGACGCCGCCCATCGGCATCGGCTTCTATCTGGCCTGCAAGATCGGCAACGTCTCCCCCGACGAGGCGATCAGCGCCATCTGGCCCTATCTTCTGGCGCTGCTGGTCGGATTGATCGTGATCGCCGGCGTGCCGTGGATCTCGACCTCCATGCTCTGAGGCAGCCCGCGGCGCGGGGGACCGCGCTGCGGAAGCGGCGCCTCAGGCGCCGTAATAGCTGCGGTACCAGTCGATGAAGCGGGCGACACCTTCCGCGATGCCGGTGCGCGGGCGATAGCCTACCGCCGCCATGAGGGCCGAGACATCGGCGCGGGTGTCGGGCACGTCGCCGGGCTGGGCGGGGAGCATTTCCTTGACCGCCGTGCGCCCGAGGCAATCCTCCAGCATCCCGATGTAATCCATGAGATTGACCGGCGCGTCATTGCCGATGTTGAAGAGGCGATAGGGCGCGCTGGAGGAAGCCGGGTCCGGCGCGTCGGAGCGCCATTCCGGGTTCGGCGCGGCCGGCTGGTCGCTGGCGCGGATCACCCCTTCCACGATGTCGTCCACATAGGTGAAGTCGCGGCTGTGGTGGCCGTTGTTGAACACCTTGATGGGCTCGCCCGCGAGAATCGCACGGGTGAACAGGATCGGCGCCATATCGGGGCGGCCCCACGGGCCATAGACCGTGAAGAAGCGCAGCCCGGTGGTGGGCAGCCGGAACAGGTGGCTGTAGGCGTGGGCCATCAGCTCGTTGGCGCGCTTGGTGGCGGCGTAGAATTGCAGCGGATGGTCCGCCCCGTCATGCTCGGAGAACGGCATGTGGGTGTTGGCGCCATAGACCGAGGAGGTGGAGGCATAGGTGAGGTGCCCGACACCCTGATGCCGGCACGCTTCCAGGATGTGGGTGAAGCCCACCAGGTTGGAGGCGACATATTCCTCGGGATGGGACAGCGAGTGGCGCACGCCCGCCTGCGCCGCGAGGTGGATCACACGGTCGAAGCGGTGCTCGCGGAAGCAGGCCTCCACGGACGCCTTGTCCGCGAGATCGGCGCGGATGAAGTGGTAGCGGCCCGTGCTGGTGCGTGCGGCAGCCTCAAGCTCCGCGAGGCGGGCTTCCTTCAGCTTCGGGTCGTAATAGGAATTGACCACGTCGAACCCGACCACGTCGTCGCCGCGCGCAAGCAGGGCTCTGGCTGTGTGAAAGCCGATGAAGCCCGCATTGCCCGTCACCAGAATCTTCATGTCCGCTCTTTCCCTGCGGCCGTCGCCGCGCCGGGGCATGGATAAGCCCATGCGCGGCTGCGGCCAAGGGCGTGACGCAAAAACCCGTCGCCGGAATGTCGCAATCGCTCGCTTTCAGGGGCGGGTGTCACGGCATCCGCCGAATACCGCGCCGGCTTTTCATTTCGACTTGGCGCGCGCCTGCGATTGTGCTGAACACGCGCATGTGTTGAACACGTACCCAGCCCAAAAGCCGGGACGTGCGACAGAAACGGACTGAAGCCTCATGCCGCTGGACGCCAAATCTATCCTGCCCGCCCGCATCGCCGTGACCGGCGGCGCCGGATTTCTTGGCTCGCATCTGTGCGATCTGCTACTGGCAGAAGGCCATGAGGTTCTGTGCATCGACAATTTCTACACCGGCACCCGGCGCAACATCGAGCATCTGCTGCCGAACCCGCGCTTCGAGCTGATGCGGCATGATGTGACCTTCCCCCTCTATATCGAGGTGGATGCGATCTACAATCTGGCGTGTCCGGCGTCTCCCGTGCACTACCAGTTCGACCCGGTGCAGACCACCAAGACCAGCGTCATCGGCGCGATCAACGTGCTCGGTCTCGCCAAGCGCCTGAAGGTGCCGGTGCTTCAGGCCTCCACCTCGGAAATCTATGGCGACCCTCTGGAGCATCCGCAGACCGAGGCCTACTGGGGCAATGTGAACACGATCGGCCCGCGCGCCTGCTATGACGAGGGCAAGCGCTGCGCGGAGACGCTGTTCTTCGACTATCACCGCCAGCACAAGATGCAGATCAAGGTGGCGCGCATCTTCAACACCTATGGCCCGCGCATGCACCCCAATGACGGGCGCGTGGTGTCTAACTTCGTGGTGCAGGCCCTGACCGGGCAGGACATCACCATTTTCGGCGATGGCAGCCAGACCCGCTCCTTCTGCTATGTGGACGATCTGGTGGACGGGCTGTTCCGCCTCATGACCTCGCCGCCGGACGTGACCGGGCCGGTCAATCTGGGCAATCCGCAGGAATTCACCATCGCGGAACTGGCGACCGAGGTTCTCGATCTGGTGGGTGGCTCGTCGAAGCTGGTCCGCAAGCCGCTGCCGCAGGACGACCCGCGCCAGCGCCAGCCCGACATTCGCCTCGCCCGCGAGAAGCTGGGCTGGGAGCCTGCCATCCCCCTGCGCGAGGGGCTGCGCAAGACCATCGCCTATTTCGAGGCGCTTCTGGCCGAGAAGGGCCGGCGGGGCGCCGAGTGAGCGACGCCGGGGTGCAAGACGCCGGTGCGCCGGACGCAGCGCCGGACACGGGCATCGGCCCGAAGCTGCGGCTTCTGCGCCGGGCGCGCCAGTTGCGCCTCAAGGAGGTGGCAGAGCGCGCCGCCTGTTCGGAAGGGCTGCTGTCGCGCATCGAGACCGGCAAGGTTGAGCCCTCGCTGCGCCTGCTTCACCGCATCTGCGCCGCGCTCGACCTGAAGGTGGGGGACCTGCTGCAATGGTCCGAGCGCCCCGACGGCGTCGTGGTGCGGGCAGCGGACCGGGTGGCGCGGCAGTTTCGGGGCGACGGGGGGCCGGGCGCCGAGATCGAGCGGCTCTCCCTCACGGGGCGCCTGCTCATGGGCTATCTCAACCGCCTCGCTCCCGGCGCCGCCACCGGCGAGCCTTTGTCCCATCCCGGCGAGGAACTGGGCTATGTGGTGCGCGGTCAGGTGGACCTCATCATCGCCGGCGTGGTGCACGCGCTGGCGGAGGGCGATTCCTTCTGCTTCCCCTCCGATCAACCCCACTGCTATCGCAACGTGTCCGACGGCGAGGCGGCCTTCGTGATCGTGAATGCCCCGCCGTCTTTCTGATCGGCTGGTGCGTTTGTCGCGCAAGTTTATTGCAGATTTGTAAAGTCACTTGCATAAATGGGGACGCGCGGCGGCCCGCTGCCTCCGCTGATCCCCCGGTGTGCGACCCATGCCGGCCCATCAGGAAGGCCCGTCATGACCGCGACCCCCGATTCCGCCCCCGCCGGCATGCCGTTTCGCGTGGAGGAGGCGACCATCGGCGAGTTGCATGCGGCGATCCGCAGCGGGGCCACCACCTGCCTCGCCGTGGTGCAGCAGTATCTCGCGCGGGCGCGGGCCTTCAACGGCCCGAGCGTGCGGCTGGTGACAGCGGACGGCGCGCCGCTTCCCGAGACGGCGGGTGCCGTACGTGCAGGGGCGCCCGTGGCCTTCCCGGTCGAGACGGTGAAGGCGGCGGACCTGATGCCGGACTTCGAGCGCTATGCCGGCCCGCCGCTGGAATATGGCCGCATGGAGCCGACCGCCTCCGATCCCGCCGTGCTCCAGCAATATGGCTGGGTGGTGGGAACGCCCGATGCCGGGCAGGTCAACGCCCTCTCCACGCTCAATATCCGCGGCGAGCGGTCCGTCACCTGCCGGGGGGATTATGACCTTCACCCCTCCCTCGGTCCGCTGCCGGCGGGCGCGCCGCCGGTGTGCGAGGTGTTCCGCCATTTGCCGGACGCACTGGAGCAGGCGGCGGCGCTCGATGCCGCCTACGGCCGCGATCCGGACCTGGAGGCCATGCCCATGTATGGCGTCGTCTTCTCGTTCAAGGATGCGTTCGACACCAAGGACATGCGCTCCACCGGCGGCGGCGATGCGGCCTATGACATGGACGCTCCGGCCCGCGACCACATCCTCGTGGAGCAGTTGCGCCGGAAGGGGGCCATCATCTTCGCCAAGGCGGTGATGACCGAATATAACGGCCGTGCGGGCGATCCGGGCGG
>NCCY01000338.1:3849-5931 GCA_002279855.1 Rhizobiales bacterium 12-68-15 | reverse complement strand
CGGTCTGGGGCATGCGCCATCGCTTCACGGCGGGCGCGGAATACGTCAACACCAGCTTCTATTCCCAGCGCCGCTTCGGCACGACCACCTCGGTCAACCCTTACTTTCCCGACCGCGGCTATTTCCCGACCGACACCGCCGCGAATTTCCCGACCCGGCAGGACTATGACAGCCAGGTCAACACCTATGCCGCCTTCGCCGAGGATGCGGTGAACCTGACCGACAAATGGCTGGTGACGGGCGGCCTGCGCTACGAGAACATCCAGCTCGACCGGCAGATCATCAACCTCAACACCAACAGCTTCTCCAGCTTCGGCAACACCTTCGATGCGGTGTCCTGGCGGGTGGGCACGGTCTACAACATCCTGCCGGAGACGGCGCTGTACCTGCAGTACAATCAGGCGACCGTCCCGGTCTCCAGCCTGCTGCTGAGCAACCTCGCCAATTCGCAGTTCGAACTGTCCTACGGCAATTCGGTCGAGGCCGGCATCAAGTCCGCCTTCTGGGACAATCGCGTGGTGGCGACCGCCTCGGTCTACCAGATCGACCAGTACAACATCCTCACCCGCGATCCGGTGAACCCCTCCCTCACCGTGCAGGGCGGCTCGCAGCGCTCGCGCGGCGCGGAGGCGGAAGTCTCGGTGGCCCTGACCAGCCAGTGGCTGGTGAGCGGCAATGTCTCCTATATCAATGCCGAATACACGGAGCTCTACAGCACGTCGGGCGATCTCTCCGGCAACCGGCCGCCGAACGTGCCGGAACTGACCTACATGTTCCTCACCAGCTACAAGTTCGACCAGATCCCGCTGACGGTGAGCGGCTCCATGCAATATGTCAGTTCCTTCTTCACCAACACCACCAACACCATCGAGGTGGAAGGCCACACCGTGTTCGATGCCTGGCTGGACTATGAGGTGGGCAAGGGCACGCTGCGCCTGCGGGGCAAGAACCTGACCAACGCCTTCTATGCGGACTGGTCCGGCTACAGCGCGACGCAGGTCTATATCGCGCCGGGCCGCAGCTTCGAGCTGTCCTACGCGGTCAAGTTCTGACCCTCCCTCTCCCAAGCCGGCCGGATGCGCGCATCCGGCCGGGCCCGTCCTGCCGGGAGACCCGCTGATGTCCCATGCATCCTGGACCGCCGCCGCCCTCTATCGCGCCGTGTGGCGCTGGCATTTCTATGCCGGGCTGCTCTGTGCCCCCTTCCTGCTGATCCTGTCGGTCACCGGGGCCATCTATCTGTTCAATGACGAGATCAACGACCTCGTCTATCCCGAGCTGCGCTTCGTGCCGGTCGCCGCCGAGGCGGTGCCGCTGAGCCGGATGCAGGCGGCCGTGCTCGCTTTCTATCCCGGCGGCACCGTCACGCGCATGGACACCCCGAAGGCGCCGGGGCGCAGCGTGGAGGTGTTCGTGACCCCGCAGGCGGGCGAGCCGCGCCGGGTGTTCGTCGATCCCGGAACCGGGGCCGTGCTCGGCTCCTATGTCTATGCCCGCACGCTGGTGGGCTTTGCGGACCTCGCCCACGGCTCGCTGCTGCTGGGCAGTTTCGGCGATGCGGTGGTGGAGCTTGCCGCCTGCTGGGGCTTCATCCTCACCGTCACCGGGCTCTATCTCTGGTGGCCCCGCAGCGGCCTTTCGCTGCGCGGTGCGATCCTGCCCCGCTGGCGGCTGCGCGGGCGCGCCTTCTGGAAGGAGTGGCACGCGGCCATCGGGCTCTGGACCGCGCTGCTGGTGATGTTCCTCATCCTCACCGGCCTGCCCTGGGCCGGCATCTGGGGCGACCTGCTGCGGCGGGGCACCGACCTTGCGGGCATCGGCTATCCCTCAAGCCATCGCGGCCACGGCGTCAGCCACACCACGACTACGGTGAAGCAGGCGACGGACGGCGCCGGCCCCTGGACCACGGAGGCGGCTCCCGTGCCCGCCGCCGATGCTGCGGCAGCGGACCCGCACGCCCATCATCATCATGGCGCGATGGCCGAAACGGCCCCCGCATCCGCGCCCATCGGGGTGGACCGTGTGGCGCAGATCCTCGCCGAGCAGGGCATGGTGGCGCCCTATCGGCTCAACCTGCCGCGC
>NCCY01000338.1:1058-3819 GCA_002279855.1 Rhizobiales bacterium 12-68-15 | reverse complement strand
TATTTCGGCCGCCTGAACCAGATCGTCATGCTGATCCCGTGCCTCGGCCTGATCCTCCTGTCGGTGACCGGGCCCTATATGTGGTGGCGCCGCCGCCCGCGCGGGCGGCTCGCCGCGCCCAAGGCCATCGCGGCGCCCACCGCACGGGTGCTCGCCGTGCTCGTGCTCGTCCTCGCCATTCCGTTCCCGCTGGCGGGGGCCTCGCTGCTGGCCTGCCTGATGCTGGACGGCATGGTCCGCGCACTCGCCCCGCGGCCCGCCGCCTCCTGAGCGGAGCAGGCGGATCCGGGATGCGGACATGAAAACGGCGCCGGTGCGGAACCGGCGCCGTTTCTGTTGGACCCTGCCAGTCGGCCCGTGCCGGCGGGCGATCAGAACTTCAGCGAGAACTGCGCGGTGAAGGCGTTCTGGCTCGCCTCGGCGGCGATCTGGCCGGAATAGTTCACCTGGATCGTCGCGAGGTTCGACAGCGAATAGGCGAGGCCCGCGCCGATGATGGCGGTGTTCTCCGCGATCGGCACGCCTTCCACCTGGAACGATGTCGGGCCACCGAGGAAGCTCATGGTGGAGACCGGCGTGATGTCGCCGAAGGCATGCTGCCAGCCCAGCGTCAGCGAGGGGGTCAGCGTGTGGCCCATCACCGAGAGGCTGGTGGCCGCGCGCAGGCCGAGCGTGGTGTAGAAGGTGTCCTGCCCGCCCACATTGACGGAGAGCGCCGCCGCCGTCACCGGGCTCTCCTGCGTGGAGGCGCCGGAGAGATGCAGATAGGCGAGGCCCAGGAACGGCTCGAACGCATAGCCGCCCAGCGTCATGTCATAGGCCACCTCGCCGAACACCTGCGTGGTGTCCTGCGTGTAGCCGGACGAGGTGTTGCCGGAGAAGCCGGGGAAGACGATGGAGCGGTCCATGGACACGTCATGCCACGTGTAGGACAGGCCGCCGCGCAGGGCCAGCGCGCCGATCTGCGTGCCGCCATACAGGCCGATGTCGTAATTGCCCATGGAGCCGTTGGAATTGCGGTCCGTCACGTCGAACTGCGACTGGCTGTAGCCGGCCACGAGGCCGATCCGGCTGTTGCCGCCCAGCGCCACGTCGAGGCCCGCGAGGAAGCCGCCGATGGTGGAGGAGATGGAGGCCGCATTGGTGTTGCCGAAGGCATTGCCCCAGCCGCCATAGCCCTGCATCCAGAGGGTGGGCGTGTAGCCTTCCGCGAGCTGCGCCGTGGCGGGGCCGGCGGCCTTGGCCGCATAGGCCAGCGGCTGCGCGCCCTGCGGGGCGAGGCCCTGGCGCAGGCGGGCGCCCACCGCATCGCGCAGATAGACCGCCTCCTGCTGGATCACCGTGTTCACCGAGGCATAGGCCTCGCCGGAGAGCTGGTTGAAGGCCGGCGCCACGGCGGCGGTCGGCAGCACGACGAGGGCGTCATACACCGCATTGCCGAACGGCAGGTTCTGCGCCGCCAGCGCCACATTGGCCTGGTTGAAGGTGGTGGCCAGATCCGTGAAGCCGACGCCGTTATAATCGAGCGTCAGATAGACGTTCTGTGCGTCATAGGAGAGCGAGGGGCTGAGGAAGGCATAGTCCGAGCTGATCGCGCCGAACGTGCCGGTCAGCGTGCCCGTGGTGGTGAGGATGGTGTAGGTGCTCTGCGGCTTGTAGATGCCGTTCACCGCCACGACTTCCACCGACGCGCCGGAAGAGAGGGTGACCGCACCGGTGCTGATGATGAGGTCGTGGGCGCCCTGGGGCGTCACGTCCACCTGATAGACCGAGCCGGAATTGAAGGCCACGGCGCCGTTCACCACCAGGGTGCCGGGCGAATAGCCGGGGGAGACGGTGGCGCCGGTATTGGCGACGATGCCGCCGATGGTGCCGCTGCCGCCGAGCGTGCCGCCATTGTCCACCGTGAAGACCGAGGTGGAGGTCACGCCCCGCTCCAGGGTCACGGTGGAATTTTCCACCGTCACCGCGCCGGAATAGGGCGAGGAGAACTGCACCGTGCCGCCGCCTTCGAAAATCACCGCGCCGGTGCCGGTGATGGAGCCGGTGAACAGGTAGGTGTCGGAGCGGTTGAAGACCAGCGTGGCATTGTTCACCACGTCGCCGGTGATGGAGCCGGTGGTGCCGCCATCGCCCAGTTGCAGCACGCCCGCCGAGATGGTGGTGAGGCCGCTATAGGTGTTGGTGCCGGTCAGGACCAGCGTGCCGATGCCGGTCTTGGTGAGCGCGCCGGTACCGGAAATGTCGCCGGACAGGCTGAGCGTGGTGCCGGTCCCCACATCCAGCGTGCCGCCATTGCTGCCGAGGGTGACCGCGCGGCTTGACGCGATGCTTGCCGTCGTGGCGAGCGTGCCGCCGGACAGGGACAGGCCGCCGGACGCGCCGCCGAGCGCGGAATCGCTGGCGATCCGGATGGTGCCGCCCACGATGCTCGTGCCGCCGGTATAGGTGTTCACGCCCGACAGGGTGAGGACGCCGTCGCCGTTCTTGGCCACCAGACCGCTGCCGGAAATCACGCCGGAAAAGGTGGTGTCGTCGGAGCGGAAGAAGCCGAGGCCGCCATTGTTCACCACATTGCCGGTGATGGAGCCGGTGGTGCCGCCGAAGCCCACGACGAGGGCGGCGCCGGCCGCGATCGTGGTGCCACCGGTGTAGGTGTTGGTGCCCGTCAGCGCGGTGCCGCCGCTGAGCACGTTCAGGGAGCCGTTGCCGGAAATGTCGGCGGTGAGCTGATAGGAGGTCGATGTGTGGTTGAGAACCA
>NCCY01000338.1:0-999 GCA_002279855.1 Rhizobiales bacterium 12-68-15 | reverse complement strand
TGCCCGTCAGCGCGGTGCCGCCGCTGAGCACGTTCAGGGAGCCGTTGCCGGAAATGTCGGCGGTGAGCTGATAGGAGGTCGATGTGTGGTTGAGAACCACTTCGCCGCCGCCGGTGCCGAACACGATGGCGGGCGTGTCGATGGTGCCTGCTGCAACCGCCGCGGAGTTTGCCGCTGCACCCACAACGAGAGTGCCGTAACCGTCCGTGTCGTAGCCGATGCGCACCTCGTTGTCGGCCTTGATGGTACCGCCGTCGGCGACGATCACCGTGCCGGTGCCGTTATAGCCGACATAGAAATTGCCCAGCGCGCTGTAGGTGACGTTGGCCTTGGCCCAGAGCTGCGAGCCCGCCCCCGTGACGGTGATGGTGCCCTGCGAATTGGGGTCCATGCCGGCGCCCACCGTCGACGTGGTGACGACCGCGCCGGCGGAGATGGTGAGGACCCCGTTGCCGTTCATGGGGTCCACGTCGCGGGAGCCGTTCTGGCCACCCACATAGACGCGCTCGGCGGAATCCACCACCGTTCCCGCGCCGGTGACGGTCATGGTGGTGAGGTCGCTGCCGCCCGGCCCCACATAGATGCCGCTCGCGAACAGATAGGCGCCGTCCGAGACCGTGACGGTGCCCCCCTCCGGGCTCAGCCAGGCCGCTTGCGAGGTATCCGTGGGGTTGCCGATCTCCACCCGCGTGCCTTCGCCGGTGATGGTGATCTGCGCTCCGGCCCCGGTATAGATCCCGGTATTGAGAATGGAGGCGTAGGCGCCGCCCGAAATGGTGAGCGTGCCGGTGGAGTCCTCGGTGCGCGCGATGTCCACGCCGCCGGTACTGGTCCAGGTCGTGCCCTCGCCGGTCACGGTGAGCGTGCCGCTGCCGCCGCTGCTGCCGGTGTCCCAGCTTCCGGTGGACAGGGCGAGGCGGCTTGTGGTCAGGCTGCCGCCGCCGGAGACGGTCACGCTGCCGGTGCCGCCATTCAGTCCGATGGTCATGTCCGAGGTGT
>NCCY01000337.1:2744-5506 GCA_002279855.1 Rhizobiales bacterium 12-68-15 | reverse complement strand
GCCCCTGCCGGAAACTGAAGCCGGCCGGACGTGTCGTGAACCGCGGCCCAGACCGCTTCGGCGACGTCCGTTTCCCTGGTTGTCAGTGCAGGGTTGCCGAAAGCATCGAAGATTGGCCTCGCGAAATCTGCGTAGGCGGACGGGATGAGGTCCTCGATGTTGACTTCCGTATTGTGGGCGAACCGGGTGGTCGGGGCATAACCCGGTTCCACCAGTCGGGCGCGGACATCGAAATACCCAAGTTCGTGGGCGAGCGACCCGGTGAAGCCCTCGATCGCCTGTTTGCTGGCCGTATACGCTGCTGCGAGCGGCATCGCGGCCAGCGTGACGCTCGATGTCACGTTGACGATCACGCCGGCCCGGCGTTCGCGCATCTGTGGAATGACGGCCTGGCACATTGTCATGACCCCGAAGGTGTTGGTTTCGAACACTTTGCGAATGTGTGCCATCGACGTCGCCTCAAATGCCCCGACCACGCCGATGCGGGCATTGTTGACGAGGGCGTCGACCGGACCGGCATCCGCGACAGCCGCCGCGATGCTCTCTTCGCGCGTTACGTCCAGCGACAGGATGCGCAAATTGGGGGAAGACGGCAGAAGCCTCTGGTCGGGGCGCCGCATGGTCGCAATGACATTCCACCCCTTCTCAAGGAAATGGCGCGCCGTCTCCAGTCCGTAGCCCGAGGACGTGCCGGTGATCAGGATCGTTTGCATGGGAACCTCCATTTGCTTTGGATGGTCCACGATAAGCTGACGGTGTCGGACGAAATATAATTAAAAATCTAATTTTGATGTTAGATCGTCCAATTCGCGGCAGGGCTGATGCCACTCCTATGGATCGTATGCTCGATCGCGCAGCCCGCTGGTCCGGGCAAATCTTCCGGGCGGACAACCCAGCCGCTTTCGAAACGCGGTGCTGAAGGCGCTCGTGGATTCGTAGCCGATCTCCTCGGCAATCCGGTCGAGCGTCTTCACCCCGCGCAGCAAGGCATCCTTTGCCAGCGCCATGCGCCATCGGGCGAGATATTCGATCGGGCCACACCCGAGGACGGCGCCGAAGCGCGCCGCGAAGGCGGAACGGGATTGCCCGGCGATCCGCGCGAGGCTGGCGACGGTCCAGTCGGCGCGCACATCGGCGTGCATGGCGCCGAGGACGCGCGCCAGGGCCGGATCGCGCATGGCGTTGAGAAGGCCCGCGCGGTCATCACCTGGCCTGACGCCGTGCCAGCGCATGGCCTCGACAAGCAACACCTCAAGCATGCGCTGGAGGACCATATCCTTGCCCGGCTCATCGCCGCTGCATTCCTCCATGATGAGGTCGATCACCCGACCAAGTCGCTCCGATCGTCCGGCCGAATGCGGGATATGGATCATGCGGGGCAACAGGGCGAGCAGCAGAGGCGCGTTGGCCGGCTCCATGCGGAATGTGCCGCCGAGCGCTTCGAAATCTGCCTCCCCATCCTGAACACCGTGGCGGACCGGCACATCCATCGGCTCACGCGGCGCGCAGGCGATGCCCGGATGACTGCTCAAGGTGAAAGCCGGCGTGGACGGCAGAAGAAGAAAGGCGCCGGTGTCTAGCTTCCAGGGCTCCTCTCCTTCAAACGCGACCCAGCAAGCGCCTTTCAGAATGATCGTGAAACCGGGGGCATCGTTTGCTGCATAGCCAATGCCCCAGTCGCCTCGCCCTGTTATGGGCTTGGAGATCGCCGTATTCGGCCGCAGCAAGGCGATGACATCGCTAAAAGGGTCCAGCTCAGACGATCCATAATTATCGGGGTATTATTGTTTCTGCATCGTCCTAGGGCATTTGTCCATCTGCTCGATGCTGCGTCAGAGGCCGGGCCACCGCGCCCGTCAGCCTGAACGTCCGCGCCTTGATTGTCCGGGCCGAAGACGCGGGCCCATCGCTTTGTGACCCGATCCTCCAGGACCGTCTCTAAGCGGGTGGCCACCGGCGTGTCGCTGAAGCGGAAGTTGCTGTAGCTGATCACAAGCAGTCCGCCCGGTTTGAGGCAACGGTCGATATCCGCGATGGCCCGCGAAATGGTCGAACCGGATCCAGTGGTCGCACCGCATGATGTCCGGATGATTCACCAGCCCGTGCCGAAATACGGCCATGCAGAAGATCGCATCATAGGTTTCCGCCGCCTCATCCGGCGTCGAAGCCGCGACTTCGAAGTGCAGGCCGGAATCCGGGGCGCTGCGCAAGCGCCGCAGCGCCGCCCCGCGCGGCACGAGGGGCGGCGGCTCGACATAATATTTGTCTATATTGGTGCGGACAGGATCTCTGCCGACCACGCCGACAAGCTCCTGCGACTCTCACCAGAGTTTCAGCCGCTTATGGCCCGGCAAGGAGATCGGCTGCGCCGGGGGCGGACAGATTGAGCGCCAGCATATCGTCCGCAAACATCGCCACCCGCGCTGCGACAGCGCTGCACCGAGGGTCGATTTTCCCACGCCGGAATGGCCGGTAAAGGCATGGACCCGTCCATCATGCACGACGGCCAAGGCGTGAAGCCAGCCCGTTGAGCCAGGCAACCGCGCCATACACCGATCCGCTATGGAACTGCGCGACCTCGGCATCCGAAACGCCGGGAGGACGCGAGAAGACGACGCCCTCGGCCTTTTGATAGTGGAAACGCAGCGCGCTCGGCAGGTGGAACAGAAACGCCTCCGCCGAGAGCGCATGAAGCGGTCCCGTCCTCGGCGGATTGAGCAGTCAGGCGTCGCACCCTCGCGCAACTGAATTTCATGCGCCAG
>NCCY01000337.1:0-2688 GCA_002279855.1 Rhizobiales bacterium 12-68-15 | reverse complement strand
GATGGTGGCGGTCCCCGCTGAGGTTGCTTACTGGGCGGCGCTGAGGGTGCGGGCGTTGCCCTTCAGGAAGCGGGGAACGTCGTCCGCGATCATGGGCTTTGCGTAGAAATAGCCCTGGCCAAAATCGCAGTCGATGGAAGCAAGATGATCGGCCTCGGCCGGCTCCTCGATCCCCTCGGCGGTGGTGGCGATGCCGAGGCTGCGGCTGAGCGCCAGGATGCCGGAGATCAGCTTCTTCGCGTTCGCGTCCCGGTTCATGGAGCGGACGAACGACTTGTCGATCTTCAGCTTGGTCACCGGGAACATGCGCAAATTCTGGAGGCTGGAATAGCCGGTGCCGAAATCGTCGAGCGCAATTTCGATGCCCATGCCGCGCAATCGGGTCAGGATGCCGTTGGCGGTCTTGTCGTCGTCCACCAAGGCCGTCTCGGTAATCTCGATTTCGAGCCGACGGGGGGGAAAGTTGCATGTCTTCAGCGTCCGCATGATCTGCTCTGGCAGGCCGATGTCCTTGAGCTGGATCGGCGACAGGTTCATGGCGATCTTGAGATGGTCGGGCCACTTGGCGGCGTCGAGGCAGGCCTGTTTCAGGACCGACTCGGTGAGCTGCCCGATCAGCGCGGAATCCTCGGCGATGGAGATGAACACATCGGGCGCGATGAAGCCCTGTGTCGGGTGGTTCCACCGCGCAAGCACTTCGAAGCCGACCACCTCGCCGTCCGCGAGGCGCACCAGCGGCTGGTAGTGGGGCACAATGGCATTGCCGGTGATGGCGCCGTTCAGGTCGCGCTGGAGCCGGCGGGAGCGCTTCAGCTCCTCGTCCATGGCCGGTTCGAAGAAGCGGTAGGAACCCGGCTTGTGCTTGGCGCGGTAGAGCGCGGCTTCCGCAGCGCGCATCACATCGCCCTCGTCGGTGCCGTTGTCCGGGGTCACCGCGATGCCGATGGTGGCGCCGAGGCGCGCGTCGATGCCCTCAAGCTGATAGTGCACCGAGAGATGGGAAATCATCTGCTGGGCCATCTTGCCCAGCGCTTCCAGCTTGCCCGGTCGCGGCAGGAAGACCGCGAATTCCTCCCCGCTCACCCGTGACGCGATGGCTTCGGGTGGCAGCAGGCGCTTCATGCGGTTGGCGATTTCCAGCAGCAGCTTGTCGCCCATCTGCAGGCCATGCAGATCGGTCGTGGCCTTGAAACGGTCGATCTCGATGAGCAGCAAGGCATAGCCGCTGGTCCCCGTCGATACGGCGAGGCGCTTGCGCATGTGATCGCGGAGCATGCGGCGGCTCGGGAGCCCGCTCTGCGGATCGTAGCGCGCGAGCGAGTCCGCTTCCTCCCGGGCCTTGATGACGGCGATGCGCGCCTGGTCGAGGCGGCGCATGGCCCGGAACAGCATCAGCGCTGGCCCGATCTGGCTGAGGGCGGCAAAGGCCACGGCGGTGAGGATGAATCGCCAGCGCGATGCATCGTCGAACCCTGTCCCGAGGGACATGCCGAGCTGCGGCAGGACCTGGTCCCGGATCGCGAACTCCCACGAGGTGGACGTGATGCCCATGAGCGCCAGCATGGCGGCGAAGGACACCAGAACGGAAGCCGGCGTGACCACGGGAGGCGTACGATTGCTACTCAAAGGCGGCCTCCCTCGTCCGCGCGGCCCTGTTGCATCAGTCTAGGTCATACCATCAATTCCGGCGGGGGGGCAGGACAGGGATAGACCTCATTCCCGACAGGGCTAACGGCGGTTGGCCGGCTTCACATGATCTGCCGGCGCGCCAGCGCCGCGAAGGGGCCATCCGTCGCCATCAGCGCGTCATAGCGCCCCTCCTGCACGATGCGGCCGGCATCCATCACGATGATGCGGTCCGCTGCCATGACGGTGGAGAGGCGATGGGCGATGACGAGCCGGGTGGTCCGCAACCGGCTGAGCGCGTCCGACACATGCGCCTGCGCCAGATTGTCCAGCGCGCTGGTCGCCTCGTCCAGGAACAGGATGCGCGGCTTGCGGATCAGCGCGCGGGCGATGAGCAGACGCTGCTTCTGCCCGCCGGAGAGGGTGCCGGCGCCCTCGCTGACCATGGTTTGCAGCCCCATGGGCATGGCCCGGATGTCGTCGGGCGGGCGCATAGGGGCCGTTGGCGACGATGTTGTCGAACACCGAGCCGGGCAGGAGCTGGCCGTTCTGGAGCACCACGCCGAGTTGCCGCCGCAGGATGGCGGGATCAAGCGTGGCGAGGTCCCGCCCGTCATAGGAGACGGTGCCGCGCGAGGGCTGCTCGAAGCCGAGCAGGAGCCGCAGCAGGGTGGATTTTCCCGCGCCCGACGCGCCGACGATGGCGACGAACTCACCCGGCTCCAGCGACAGGCTCACGCTGTCCACCACCGGGCGGCTCGCCTGCGGATAGGCGAAGGACACCGCATCCATGACGATGCGGCCGGTGACTTCGCCGGGATCCACCTTGCTGCCGTCCATCTCCTGCCGCGCCTCAAGGATCGGCTTGGTGCGCTCGAACAGGGGGGTGAGCCCGTACCAGGCGACGAAGGCGCCCGCGAAGCTGGAGAGGCCGGAGAAGAACTGCCCGAACGCCGCATTGAAGGCGATGAAGCTGCCAATGCTCACCTGCGCCACATAGAAGGCGAACATCAGGAAGGCGACGCCCTGGAAGGCCAGCATCATGGCGGAGCTGAACAGCGA
>NCCY01000336.1 GCA_002279855.1 Rhizobiales bacterium 12-68-15 | reverse complement strand
CCCACCGGCACCGTCCGCTCCCGCGATACGACCGGCATGCGCCAGTCGCCCGAGAAGCTGAATGCGTTCGGCTGCAAGGAGATCGATCCGCTGTGCCAGGGCGGACGGTAAAGGCGGACAGGGACCGCGCTTGCCGCACTGCACCCTGCCTGACGCTTGACAGAGGCGAGCCGGCATCGCTTTGGTGGCAGCATGGATCGGACGGTTGAAGACGAGAGCCCCACCGCGCCGCTCGCGGCGGAAGACGCCCGCGCGCGGCGGGAAGCGGATGAGCCCCACTCTCCTGTGGTGCGCTTCGGTCGCGACAAGCCGCTCAGGCTGGATGCCGGCGTTCTCCTGCCCAACCTGCAGATCGGCTACCAGACCTATGGCGAGCCGAATGCCGCACGCAGCAACGCCATTCTGGTGTGTCATGCGCTGACCGGCGACCAGCATGTGGCCAACCTCAATCCCGTCACCGGCAAACCCGGCTGGTGGGAAACGCTGGTCGGCCCCGGCAAACCCATCGACACCGAGCGCTTCTTCGTCATCTGCGCCAATGTGCTGGGTGGCTGCATGGGAACCACCGGTCCCGCCTCGCGCAATCCCGAGACCGGTGAGCCCTACGGCCTGCACATGCCGTTGGTCACCATCCGCGACATGGTGAACGCGCAGGCCATGCTGCTGGACCATCTCGGCATTGGTCACCATCCGCGACATGGTGAACGCGCAGGCCATGCTGCTGGACCATCTCGGCATCGACGAGCTTCTGTGCGTGGCCGGCGGCTCCATGGGCGGCATGCAGGTGCTGCAATGGGCCGCCAGCTATCCCGAGCGGGTGCACACCGCGCTGCCCATCGCCACCGCCGCGCGCCATTCCGCGCAGAACATCGCCTTCCATGAAGTGGGGCGGCAGGCGGTGATGGCCGACCCGGACTGGCAGGGCGGTCATTATCTCCAGGCGGGCGTCACGCCCCATCGCGGCCTCGCGGTGGCGCGCATGGCCGCGCACATCACCTACATGTCGGACCAGGCGCTGCACCGGAAGTTCGGGCGACGGCTGCAGAACCGGGCGCTGCCCACCTTCGGGTTCGATGCCGACTTCCAGGTGGAAAGCTATCTGCGCTACCAGGGTGAGAGCTTCGTGCAGCGGTTCGATCCCAACTCCTACCTCTATGTCACCCGCGCGATGGATTATTTTGATCTCGCGGAGGATTATGGCGGCGTCCTCGCCAACGCCTTCCGGGGCAGCAAGACGCGCTTCTGCCTCGTCTCCTTCACCAGCGACTGGCTGTTTCCCACCGAGGATTCCCGCACCGTGGTGCATGCGCTGAATGCCTCGGGCGCCAGCGTCTCCTTCGCGGAGATCGAGAGCGACAAGGGGCATGACGCCTTCCTGCTGGAAGAGCCGGAACTGTCCGCCATCGCACGCGGCTTCCTCGACAGCGCAGCCCGCGCGGCGGGCCTGCCCCCGGCGCGCAACCGATGAATGCCATGACCTCAGCCACACCGGCCCCGGACACGCTCCGGCTCAATTCCGTGCGCGTCGATCTGGTGGTGGTCGCGGAAATGGTGGCGCCCGGCTCACGCGTGCTGGATGTGGGCGCGGGCGACGGCGAGCTGCTGGAGCTTCTTGCCACCACGCGCGGCTGTGATGCGCGCGGCATCGAACTCTCCCGCGAAGGCGTCAATGCGGGCGTTGCTCGCGGCCTCGCCGTGGTTCAGGGTGACGCGGACGTGGACCTCGCCCATTATCCGGACGACGCATTCGATTACGTCATCCTCTCCCAGACGCTTCAGGCCACCCGCCGGCCGCGCTGGGTGCTGGAGCAGATGCTGCGGATCGGGCGGCACGTCATCGTGTCCTTCCCCAATTTCGGCCACTGGCGCTCGCGCTTCGACCTCGTGATGCACGGCCGCATGCCGGTGACCGAGAACATGCCGCTCGCCTGGTATGAGACGCCCAACATCCATTTCTGCACCATCCGCGACTTCGTCGAACTGGCGGACGTGATGGGCGCGGGCGCGAAGATGGAACGGGCGGTGGCGCTGGATTCCTCCGGCCACCGCGTCCGCTTCAACCTGCCCTGGTGGGTGTGGAACCTGATGGGCGAACAGGCTGTCTTCCTGCTGACACGGCGCTGAGCGGCGTCGCCCGCACCGCCGCTGTCAGCGCGCTGACGGGGCGGTCTCGGGGAGTGCCATCAGCGTGTCCAGCGCATGGCCGACGGCGTTTGCCGCCGTCTTATCGACACGGCCGAGAGGAGCAGGCGGGTGGCCCACCGGCAGCGAGAGGCAATCTGCGATCTCGTACATGATGCGCAGGCTGCTATGGGCACGGAACAGTCCCCAGAGGGGCTGGAATGCGGCATTGACCATCTCCGCCTCATCCACACGCCCTTCGAGCGCGGCACGGGTCAGCCGCAGCGCCGGCTTCGGCAGTAGTCCCGCGACAACGCTGTACCAGGCTTGCCCGCCCGCCAGCAGGGCGGCCGCAGCGCCCCAGTCCCCGCTATATCCCACAGCAAAGCCCGGCGACGTCTCCCGCTTCAGCGCGGCGAGTTCGCCCGCGCAGTCGCCGTCAGCCGGCAGTGGCATCTTGATCGCGGCGATGTTGGGGATCGCCGCCAGTTCGGCGATCAGCGCACGGGAAAAGGTGAAGTGCGTGGTGCCGGGATTGTTGTAGATGCACAGCGGCAGGGCGGTGGTGCCGGCAACGGCGCGAAAATGCCGTGCGACTTCGCCCTCCGTCAGGGGCGTATAGGACAGGGGCGCGAGCAGAAGCCCGGCCGCGCCGGCGTGCTCCGCCTCCCGCGCGAGCGCCTTCGCCCAGCTGGTCCGCATCGCGCCCACACTGACGATGAGCGGAACGCGGCCGGCGACCGCCTCCGCTGCGGCGGCAACCGCCCGGCCGCGCTGGGCGGGGTCGAGATAGGCATACGTGCCGGTGCTTCCGAGCAGACCGATGGAATCGACCCCCGCCTCGACGAGGCGCTGGATCAGGATGCCGAGCCCATCGGTATCGACAATGCCCTCGTCATCGGCGGGCGTCAGGGGGAAGGCCGAGAGGCCATGGAACAGAGCAGTCATGGCCCACTCTGGCCTGCCTCCGGCACGGTCACAAGCGCAATCCAGGCCGTACCGCACCCCTGCGGCAGCCTGTGCAGCCGCAGGGCGCCCGCCCGCCGTTGCGGGCGGAGGCCCCGAGCAAGCCCCTAGCCTGCGATCGCTTCCACCGCCCGCTTCAGCATCACCTTGGCAAGCTGCACACGGTAGGCCGCCGCCCGCGCCCTGCGCCACGAATACGCCGGCCATGGCATAGCGGGAGGCGGGATTGCGGAACTTGCGATAGGCCGCACGAGCCACGCGCGGCACCTCCACCGCGACGATCATCTCGTCCTCTTCCAGCGCCGTCTCGAACAGGCCGGTGAAGAAATCGTCGGCCGCGATGTGCCGGCGGTCGGTGAGGATGGTGCCGCCGAGGCCGAGAAGACCGGCGGGATAATCGGCGGTGGGGTCGTTATTGGCGAGAGAGCCGCCGATGGTGCCGCGATTGCGCACCGCCGGATCGCCGATGACCGATGCAAGCTCCGCCAGCGAGGGGACGATGGCGCGGACCGTGTCGGAGTTGGCGACGGCCGCATGGCGGGTCATGGCGCCGATGCGCACCCCTTCCCCCGTCGCCTCGATTCCGGACAGGCCCGGAATGCGCGAGAGGTCCACGAGGGTGCCCGGCTGGGCGAGGCGCTGCTTCAGGGTCGGCAGCAGGGTCTGCCCACCCGCGAGCAGCTTAGGCTCCTCAAGATCGCGCAGGAGGGCGACGGCATCGGCAATGGCGGCGGGGCGCTGATAGTCGAAAGCATACATGGCGTGTCCTCCCTCATTCCGCCGCCGGGCGCAGCGCGTGCGCCTGGGCGATGGCCCACACCTTGGCCGGCGTGGCGGGCATGGGAATGCTCTGGGTGCCCAGCGCATCGGTGAGCGCATTGATGACGGCGGGCGGAGCGGCAATGGCGCCCGCCTCTCCGCAGCCCTTCATGCCGAGCGGGTTGGACGGACAGCGTGTCTCCGTCACCCCCACCTTGAACGAGGGCAGGTCTTCGGCGCGGGGCATCTGATAATCCATGTAGGAGCCGGTCACGAGCTGGCCGTCGCTGTCATAGACCGCATGCTCCATCAGCGCCTGCCCGACACCCTGGGCGATGCCGCCATGCACCTGACCCTCAACGATCATCGGATTGATGATGGTGCCGAAATCATCCACCGCCACCCAGTTGACGATCTCGGTGACCCCGGTCTCGGGGTCCACCTCCAGTTCGCAGACATGGCAGCCGGCGGGGAAGGTGAAGTTGGTGGGATCGTAGAAGGCGCCTTCCTTCAGCCCCGGCTCGATCTCGGAGGTGGGAAACTTGTGCGCCACATAGGCATTGAGCGCCACCTCGGCGAAGGCGAGGCCCCGGTCGGTGCCGGCCACCGTGAAGCGGCCGTCGCGGAACTCGATATCGCCCTCGGCGGCTTCGAGGATGTGCGCGGCGATCTTCTTCGCCTTCGCCTCCACCTTGTCGAGCGCCTTCACGATGGCCGACATGCCCACCGCCCCGGAGCGCGAGCCATAGGTGCCCATGCCGAACTGCACCTTGTCGGTGTCGCCATGGATGACGCTGACCTGCTCGATGGGAATGCCCAGCCGGGCCGAGACGAGCTGGGCGAACGTGGTCTCGTGCCCCTGCCCGTGGCTGTGGGAGCCGGTGAGAACTTCCACATTGCCGGTGGGATTGACGCGCACTTCCGCGCTTTCCCATAGGCCGACACCCGCCCCCAGCGAGCCCACCGCCGCCGAGGGGGCAATGCCGCAGGCTTCGATATAGTTGGACAGACCGATGCCGCGCAGCTTGCCGCGCCGGGCGGCCTCCGCCTTGCGGGCGGGAAAGCCGGCGTAGTCCGCCAGCTCCAGCGCCTTGTCCATGGACGCGCCATAGTCGCCCGCGTCGTAGCACATGATGACGGGCGTCTGGTGCGGGAAGCTGGTGACGAAATTGCGCCGGCGCATCTCGGCCGGGTCGATGCCCAGCTCCCGCGCCGCCTTGTCCACGATGCGCTCCACCAGGAAGGTCGCCTCGGGCCGTCCGGCGCCGCGATAGGCATCCACCGGGGCGGTATTGGTATAGACCGCGTCCACCTCGGCATAGATGGCGGGGATGGCATACTGCCCCGAGAGCAGCGTCGCATAGAGATAGGTCGGCACGCAGGACGAGAAGGTGGAGAGATAGGCGCCCATATTGGCTGTTGTCTTCACCCGGAAGCCGAGGATGCGGCCCTGCCCGTCCAGCGCCAGTTGCGCATCCGTGATGTGGTCCCGCCCATGGGCGTCGCAGAGGAACGCCTCGCCGCGCTCGCAGGTCCATTTCACGGGACGGCCCACCCGCTTCGACGCCCAGGCGCAGACCGTCTCCTCCGCATAGATGAAGATCTTGGAGCCGAAGCCTCCGCCCACGTCCGGGGCGATCACCCGCAGCTTGTTCTCGGGCGCCAGCCCGATGAAGGCGGAGAGGACGAGGCGCGCCACATGCGGGTTCTGGCTGGTGGTCCAGAGCGTGAAGGCCTCATCGCCCGAATCATATTCGCCGATGGCCGCGCGCGGCTCCATGGGATTGGGCGCGAGGCGGTTGTTGTGGAGCGAGATGGTGGTGACGTGAGCGGCACGGGCAAACGCGGCCTCGGTGGCGGCCTTGTCGCCCAGTTCCCACTCATAGACGGTGTTGCGGGGGGCGACCTCGTGGATCTGCGCCACATCCTCGTCCTGTGCCTGTCCGAGATCGGCCACGGCGGGCAGCACCTCGTAATCCACCTCGACGGCGGCGGCGGCATCCTTGGCGGCGTTCAGCGTCTCGGCGATGACCACGGCCACATGGTCGCCCACATAGCGCACCGTATCGAGCGCGAGCGCGGGATGGGCGCCGGCCTTCATGGGCGAGCCGTCCTTGGAATGGATCATCCAGCCGCAGATCAGCCCGCCCAGCCCGTCCTGCGCCAGATCCCGACCGGTGAGGATGGCGACCACCCCCGGCATGGCTGCG
>NCCY01000335.1 GCA_002279855.1 Rhizobiales bacterium 12-68-15 | reverse complement strand
CGCCCCGGCCCGGTGCTGATCGACCTGCCCATCGACGTGCAGATGGCGGAGATCGAGTTCGACGAGGACACCTACGCTCCCCTGCCGGTCTACAAGCCCCGCGCCACCCGCGCGCAGGCGGAAAAGGCCCTCTCCTTCCTGCTGGAGAGCGAGCGCCCGCTGATCGTGGCCGGCGGCGGCATCATCAATGCGGACGCCGCGCACCTGCTGGTGGAGTTTGCCGAGACGACCGGCATTCCCGTCATCCCCACCCTGATGGGCTGGGGCACGATCCCGGACGACCACAAGCTGATGGCCGGCATGTGCGGCCTCCAGACCTCGCACCGCTACGGCAATGCCAGCATGCTGGCCTCCGACTTCGTGCTGGGCATCGGCAATCGCTGGGCGAACCGGCACACCGGCTCGGTCGAGGTCTACACCAAGGGCCGCAAGTTCGTTCATGTGGACATCGAGCCCACCCAGATCGGCCGCGTGTTCGGCCCGGATTTCGGCGTGGTCTCCGATGCCGGCGCGGCGCTGGAACTGTTCATCGAGATCGCCCGCGAATGGCGCGAGGCCGGCAAGCTGCCGGACTATTCCGCATGGGCGGCCGAGTGCCTGTCGCGCAAGCAGACCATGCAGCGCAAGTCGCACTTCGACAACGTGCCGCTGAAGCCGCAGCGCGTGTATGAGGAGATGGTGGAGGCCTTCGGGCGGGACGTGACCTATGTCACCACCATCGGCCTGTCGCAGATCGCGGGCGCCCAGTTCCTCAAGGTCTATGGTCCCCGCAACTGGATCAATTGCGGCCAGGCCGGCCCGCTCGGCTGGACGCTGCCCGCCGCCCTCGGCGTGCGCGCGGCCCGGCCGGACGCGAAGATCGTGGCGCTTTCGGGCGATTACGACTTCCAGTTCCTCATCGAGGAGCTTGCGGTCGGCGCACAGCACAAGCTGCCTTACCTGCATGTGGTCGTGAACAATTCCTATCTGGGCCTCATCCGGCAGGCGCAGCGCGGTTTCGAGATGGACTTCGAGGTGAGCCTCGCCTTCGACAACATCAATTCGGAGGAGGCCGGCGGCTACGGCGTGGACCATGTGGCGGTGGCCGAGGGCCTCGGCTGCAAGGCCATCCGGGTGCGCACCCCGAACGAGTTCAAGGACGCCTTCGCCACCGCCGAGGCGCTGATGAAGGAACATCAGGTGCCGGTGGTGGTGGAATTCATCCTGGAGCGGGTGACCAACATCGCCATGGGTGTCGAGATCGACAAGGTGACGGAGTTTGAGGAAATTCTCGACATTCCTGTCGAGAAGGTGCGGCACCCCGAGCCGGCGGAGTGACCTCCCCTCCGGAGATTGGGTAGACTTGACCCTCCGGCTCAACCGCCGGGGGGTCCTTCACGCAAGGCCGCAGGAAGCCGGCCGCTGCCAACATCGAGGAGACGGATCACCGCGCAGGCCTTTTCCGTCGCGCGCGCCGTGCTCCAAGGCTCAGCCATATCGGAGAGGTACATGCCCAGGTTCGCCGCCAATTTGACCATGCTCTGGAACGAGATCGATTTCCTCGACCGTTTCGAGAAAGCCGCTGCCGCAGGCTTCACGGGCGTGGAATATCTCTTCCCCTATGCCTATCCCGCCGAGCAGCTGAAGGAAAAGCTGGAGAAGAACGGCCTGACCCAGGCGCTCCACAATCTTCCCGCCGGCGACTGGGCCAAGGGCGAGCGCGGCCTCGCGGTGCTGCCCGACCGGGTGGGCGAGTTCCAGGACAGCGTGGGCAAGGGCATCGAATACGCGAAAGTGCTGGGCACCCAGACGCTGAACGTGCTGGTCGGCCTGACCCCGAAGGACGTGCCCGCAGAAAAGGTGCACGAGACGCTGGTGGCCAACCTGAAGTTCGCCGCCGCCGAACTGAAGAAGGCCGGCATCCCCTTCGTCGCCGAAGCCATCAACACCCGCGACATTCCCGGCTTCCACCTCACCAACACCAGGCAGGCCATGGCGCTGTTCGACGAGGTGGGCGCGGACGACCTGTTCCTGCAATACGACATCTATCACATGCAGATCATGGAGGGTGACCTCACCCCCACGCTGCGGGCGCTGATGCCGCGCATCAAGCACATCCAGCTGGCGGACAATCCCGGGCGCGGCGAGCCCGGCACCGGCGAGATCAACTATCCCTTCGTGCTCAAGGCCATCGACGACGCCGGTTATGCCGGCTGGGTGGGCGCGGAATACAAGCCGAAGACCACCACGGACGAAGGCCTGGTCTGGCTCGACAGCTACCGCTGACAGATCCGGGGCGGCGCGCGCCGCCCCTCCTTTTCCCGAAACCGGGCGGCCTCCTCAGGACGGCGCCATGCATCTTGCCCGAACGAGGCCGCGCGCCGCGAGCGCCGGAACACGGGCTGGTCCTGAGGAGGCACGCACATGAACGTGGGTTTCATCGGTCTTGGCATCATGGGAACGCCCATGGCCGGACATCTCATCGACGCCGGCCACACCCTTTTCCTGCATGACGTGGTGAAGGTTCCGGACGAACTCACCGCCAAGGGCGCCACCGCCCTCGCCTCCTCCGCCGAGGTGGCTGGTCATGCCGACATCATCATCCTCATGGTGCCCGACACCCCCCATGTGGAAGCCGCCCTGTTCGGCCCCGGCGGTGTCGCGGAAGGCCTGTCGCCGGGCAAGATCGTGGTGGACATGAGCTCCATCTCGCCGGTCGCCACCAAGAGCTTCGCGGAGAAGATCAACGCGCTCGGCTGCGCCTATCTCGACGCGCCGGTCTCGGGCGGCGACGTGGGCGCCAAGGCGGCGAGCCTCAC
>NCCY01000334.1 GCA_002279855.1 Rhizobiales bacterium 12-68-15 | reverse complement strand
GATGCCGTGTGGGTGACGCTGCGCGTCGCCTTCCTGTCCTCGCTGGTGGCGACCGTGCTCGGCACCATGGCGGCCATCGCGCTCACCCGCTACGGGCGCTTCTTCGGCCGTTCGCTGTTCTCGGGCATGACCTATGCCCCGCTGGTGATGCCGGAAGTGATCACCGGCCTCTCGCTGCTGCTGCTCTTCGTGGCCATCGGCTTCGAGCGGGGCTTCTGGACCATCATGCTGGCCCACACCACCTTCACCATGTGCTTCGTGGCGGTGGTGGTGCAATCGCGGCTCGTCACCTTCGACCGCTCGCTGGAGGAGGCAGCGCTTGATCTCGGCTGTCCGCCGTTCAAGACCTTCTTCATCATCACCCTGCCGCTCATCCTGCCGGCAGTGGTGTCTGGCTTCATGCTGGCCTTCACGCTGTCCATGGACGATCTGGTAATCGCCTCCTTCACCACGGGGCCGGGCGCCACCACGCTGCCCATGCGCATCTATTCGCAGGTCCGCATGGGTGTTACGCCCGAAATCAATGCTATCTGCACGGTCATGATCGGCTTTATCGCGGTGGTGGTGCTGTTCGCGTCCGTCGCGACCAAGCACCAGGAGACCCAGCGGCGGCGGGAGGAGCAGGCCGCCCCGCGGTGAGTAGTTTTTCCGTGACCTAGGTCGATTGAAACACGTCAACAAAAAAAGGGGAGGGCCATGTCCAGATTTGATATTGATGTGGATAAGAAATTCGGCGTGCTAATATACACGACACAGGAAAATCTCACGACACGCTGCATGTCTGGATCCGAAGTGGATAAGCGGGTCGCAGAACTGAAGAATGAACTTGATGTCGTTGCGGAAATGGCAAAGAAAGAAATCTGGAACATGCGGAGGCTTCAGGATTTTACTGGCGACCGGAAATAGGGCTCCGCCAGAATCCTGTTGGATTAAATGGGAGGACGTGTGCCGGCGGTGTGTGTCCCCGGTCGCACGGGCAGCCCTCGGAAGGCCCGCCATGTGACATGAGGCAGGCCTCAATGGTAAGGGGATCGAGTGGATTCGGTGATAGTCAGGTTGCCGAACCAACCCGTTGCCGTGGTGAGCCCAGCCTGTCCTCATGAAATATCGTGCCGATATCAGCGGCCTGCGCGCTCTGGCCGTGCTCCCGGTCGTGTTTTTCCACTTCAATGAGCACTGGTTGCCCGGCGGGTTTGTCGGCGTCGATATCTTCTTTGTCATTTCCGGCTATCTGATTACCTCCATTCTCGTGGCGGATATTGATGCGGGCCGATTCAGCCTGCTGCGCTTCTATGACCGGCGGGTGCGACGTATCATTCCCGCCTATGCGACCGTAGCGCTGGTGACGGCGCTGATCGGGCTGTTCATTCTTCCCCCCGTTCTGCTGGATTCGTTCGGCGCCTCCTTGCGGGCGGCCTCGGTCTTCTTTGCGAACCGCTATTTCCTGTCGGTGACGCATTATTTCGGGGCGGCGCCGGACGAACTGTTCCTGCTGCACACCTGGTCGCTCTCGGTGGAGGAGCAGTTCTACCTGGCCTGGCCCCTGCTGCTGGTGGTGCTGTGCCATCCCCGGCTGCGCCGCGCGCTGCCCTATATCCTTCTGGTCCTGATGGCGCTGTCGCTCTTTGTGGCGACCCGCAATGCGATCCTGCGGCCGGTGGCGGGCTTCTACAATTCCAACGGCCGCTTCTGGGAATTGCTGCTGGGCGCCGTTATCGCCCTTGGCTATGTGCCGCGCCTGCGGGAGGGGTGGCGGGCGGAGGCGGTTGCCGGTACCGGCCTTGCGCTCATTCTCGGCGCTGTCCTGTTCTTCGATCCCACGCGGATGATATTTCCCGGCGTCACGGCGCTGGTGCCGACCCTTGGCGCGGCGCTGCTCCTGTGGGCAGGGGAGGAGGGGCGCTCCACGCTCACGGGGCGGCTGCTCTCCTTCGGGCCGCTCGCGGGTATCGGGCTCATTTCCTATTCGCTCTATCTCTGGCACTGGCCGGTCATCGCCATCCATCGCTACCTCACCTACCGGGTGCCCGGACTGTTCGAGGCGCTGGCCTTGTTTGCGGCCATGGTGGCGATCTCCGCCTTTTCCTGGCGCTTCATCGAGAACCCGTTCCGCCGTCACGGCCCTTCCACCACGCGCAGCGAGTGGACGAGCGTGGGCGCCGGTGCCGCCATGCTCGCGCTGCTGGTTGCCATCGGCACGCTGTTCACCGCGACGGACGGCCTGCCGGTGCGGGCCAGCGCGGCCTTTCTCAAGAGCGAGCAGACCGTCAACACCTTCTGGCGCGGACGCGAGGCGTGCCTCGTGGGGCGCACCAACGACCGGGAGCGCGACTGCCGCTTCGGCGATCCGCGACCCGAAGTGCCCTACTTCGTCCTGTGGGGGGATTCGCAGGGCGACCAGCACGGTCCCGCACTGGATGCGGTGGCCCGCGATATGGGGATGGGCTTCCTGCAACTCACCCGTCCCGGCTGCGCGCCCATTGCGCCTGACCCTGCCGCGTCCGGCTGGCAGAGCCGCGCGGTGCAGGATTGCAATGCCTCTCGCGCGGAAGCGCTGAAGCGGATCGTGGACGATCCGAAAATCGCCTTCGTGGTCATCTCGGGGCGCTGGAGCAACGAGACCTCGCTGGAGCGGGCGACCGGCCAGTTGAAGGAGGCCGTGGACCGCATCACAGCGGCCGGCAAGCCGGTGCTGCTTGTTGCCCCGCCCGGCGTCTTCCCCACGGGCGGCGGGCGCTGTCTGGTGCGGCGGGCCTTCATGGGGGCGGATGATGCCATCTGCGGCCGCAGCCGGGCGGAGTCCGA
>NCCY01000040.1 GCA_002279855.1 Rhizobiales bacterium 12-68-15 | reverse complement strand
GGGCTATGCTGCAGGCGGCACCGGCGACGTGGTCGCCCGCATCATCTCCGAGCATCTGGCCAAGCGCCTCGGCAAGGCGGTGATCGTGGACAACAAGCCGGGCGCCAGCGGCTCGCTCGCCGCCGGCCATGTGGCGCGGGCCAATCCCGACGGCCTGACGCTGCTGGCCGGCCAGACCGCCGAAATCTCCATCAATCCGTTCCTGATGAAGCTGACCTACGATCCCCAGACGGATCTCCTGCCCATCGCGATCGCCGCCGTGGTGCCGCTCGGTCTGGTGGCGCCTGAAAAGGCCCCCTATTCCACCGTCCCCGAAATGCTGGAAGCGGCGAAGGCCTCCTCCAGCGGCCTCACCTTCGCCTCGTCCGGCATCGGCACCCCCAGCCATTTCGCCACCGACCTGCTGAAGCTGAAGACCAAGGCCAACTTCACCAACGTCCCCTACAAGGGCGCGGGACCAGCCCTCAACGACATTCTCGGCGGGCATGTGGACCTGTTCTTCTCCGGCCTTCCGGCCGCGCTCCAGAGCGTGCGCGCGGGTCGCATGAAGCTGATGGCGGTGTCCTCCGGCGAACGCAGCAGTGCGGCGCCGGACGTGCCGACCATCGCGGAAGCGGCCAAGATCCCCGGCTTCGACATCACCCTCTGGGTCGGCATGTTCGCCCCCAAGGGCACGCCGGCCGACGTGGTGGCGCTGCTCAACAAGGAGATCAACGCCATCATCACCTCGCCCGAGGTGAAGGCCCGCTTCCTCACGGAAGGCGCGGATGTGAAGCCGCTGAGCATCGAGCAGACGGCCGCCTTCACCCGCGCCGAAAGCGCGAAGTACAAGGCGCTGATCGACGAGACGGGCGTGAAGCTCCAGTAATCCGTCCCGATCCGGCTCCACCTTCGCAGGGGGCGGCGCAAGCCGCCCCCTTGCCGTTCTGCGGCTTGTCGCGTCATACATCTGCATCCGGAGGCTGCGGCGGATCAGAGGTGGCATGGCACGCGTGACATTGGCGGATGTGGCACGCGCGGCGGGCGTCGATATGTCCACGGCCTCCCGCGTGCTGCGGGGCGAGAGCAGCCAGAGGGTGCGGGAGGAGACCCGCGACCGCATCCTGAAGATCGCGGCCGACCTCCAGTATCTCGCCAATCCGCTCGCGCGCGGCCTGCGCACCCAGCGCACGGACACGCTCGGCATCGTCGTGCCGCAACTGGACAATCCGGTGTTCGCCTCGGCCATCCGGGGCGCGGAACTGGCGGCGGCGAAGCTCGGCTATTCGCTGCTCATCTCCCACCGCGAACCCGGCGCCACAGCCACCACCATCGCCAAGATCTCGCAGACCAACCGCGTGGACGGCCTGCTGGTGGCGAGCCTCGACGACGACGAGGTGCTGCGCACCGACCTTGCCGCCGCCCGCGTGCCGTTCGTGCTCATGAACCGCATCCTGCCCGGCGCGCCGCTCTCCGTGGTGCTGGACAGCCGCGCTGCCGCGCGCAAGGCGGTGGACCACCTCACATCGCTCGGCCATCGGCGCATCGTCCATCTCGCCGGACGGTCGGGCGGCTTCAATGCCCGCGAGCGCCTCCAGGGCTATCGTGACGGGCTGGAGGCCGCCGGCATCCCGTTCGACGAGAGCCTCGTCGCGGTGGCCGGCTATACGGCGGAAGGCGGCGCGGACGCCATGCGCGCCCTGCTGGCCGCCCGGCCGACCGCCGTGCTCGCGGCCACCCTCGTCTCCGCCGCCGGCGCCATGGCGACCCTGCACGAGGCGGGCCTGCGTATTCCCGAGGACGTGTCGGTGACCGGGCTGCACGACGCGCCGGTGGCGGGCATGCTCTATCCCCCCCTCACCAGCGTCGCCATGCCGACCGAGGAAATGGGCCGTGTCGCCGCGACCCTGCTCATCCGCTCTCTGGCGGGCGAGACACCAGATCCGGTGGCGCCCCTGCCGCCGGGCGCGCTGGTCATCCGCCGCTCCACCGGCCCGACCTTGTCCTGACATTCTGGCGCTTGACGTCTGCGGCATTCTCTGACAGCTTTGAACAAACGATTGTTCAATAACGATATGGGAGGGGACCAAGATGGAGCTCCATGTGAGCGTCCGGCCGGGCGCCTCCCGTCGCGAGAGGTGCACATGACCGGCCCAGCCCTTGCCGAAGCCCCGACCGAAGCCCACAGCAGCGACACCGGCACGGCCGCGCTCGCCACTGCGCTCGCCGCCATCGTCGGCGCGGATCATGTGATCGCCGATGCGGACGGGCGGCGGGCCTACGCCCATGACCGCCTGCCCTTCGCCAATTTCCGCGCGCGGGCGGGCCGACTTGCCGGCGTGCTGCCGCGTCTCGCCGTGCGTCCCGGCTCGGCGGCGGAAGTGGCGGAGATCGTGCGCCATGCCCGCGCCCATTCCATCCAGCTCATCCCCTATGGCAACGGCTCCGGCGTTCTGGGCGGGGCGATCCCGCTCGCGCAGGAGGTGATGGTGGACCTGCGCCGGCTGGACCGCATCCGGGCCATCGACCCGGTCAACGCCATCGCCACGGTGGAAGCCGGCATGAACGGCGCGGCGTTCGAGGCGGCGCTGAATGCGGAAGGCTTCACCTGCGGGCACCTGCCCCAGTCCATCGAGATTTCCACGGTCGGCGGCTGGGCCGCCTGCCGGGGCGGTGGCCAGGCCTCCTCGCGCTATGGCAAGATCGAGGATCTGGTGGTCGGCCTGAAAGCCGTGCTGCCGGACGGCCGGATGCTGGAGATCGCCCCCTTGCCCCGCCGCTCGGTCGGCCCCTCGCTCCGCGACCTGATGGTGGGCAGCGAAGGCACGCTCGGCATCATCACCGAACTGACGCTGCGCATCTGGAAGAAGCCGGAGATCGAGCGCGGCGTGGTGCTGGCTTTCCCCTCGCTGGACGCGGCCTGGGCCAGCGCCCGCCGCATCATGCAGGCGGAACTGCGACCCACCATCGCGCGCATCTATGATGCGGTGGAGAGCGCGGAGCGCACGGAGGGGCTGGACGTGTTCCGCGCGGCGCCGATCCTCGCCATCCTGGTGTTTTCCGGCAGCGAGCCCATGGTGAGCGCGGAGCAGGACATGGCGCTCGCCATCTGTGCCGAGGAAGGCGGAAAGATCGCGCCAGACGGCCCGTTCCACCACTGGAAGGCCAATCGCTACGTGGCCTATTCGCAGAAATGGCAGGCCGCCGGCTATTTCAACGACACCATCGAGGTGACCGGCAACTGGTCCGCCATTCCCGCAATGTATGCGGCCATGGCGGCGGCGGCGCGGGAGATTTTTCCCGGCATCCATTTCGGCGCCCACTGGTCGCACATCTATCCCGAGGGGGCCTGCCAGTACATGACGCTGCGCCTGCCGCCCATGGAGCAGGCCGAGGCCCTGCCGCTGCACGCGCGGCTGTGGGAGGCGGTGGAGGGCCTGACCCTCGACCATGGCGGCTCCATCGCCCACCATCACGGCGTGGGCGTGTTCCGCAATCCCTGGCTCGCCCGCGAACTGGGCGCCGGCCTCGATGTGCTTCAGGCCATCAAGGACACGCTCGATCCCGGCAATCTCATGAATCCGGGCAAGCTGGGCCTGCGGCCCGCAGCTTCGGCGGTGGATGTGCGCCATGACTGAGCCCGCCCCCCGCGCCTTCGGCAGGAGGCCCCGCCGTGGCGCGTGAGCTTCTTGTCGGCATCGATCTCGGGGCGGGATCGCTCAAGACCAGCATCATCCGGCTGGATGGCACGCTGGCGGGCGAGGCCTCCGCCCCGGTCGCCACCCACGCGCCCCATCCCGGCTGGAGCGAGCAGGACCCGCACGACTGGTGGGCCGCCATCTGTGAGACGGTGCCGCGCGCCCTTGCGGCGGCGGGGGCCGATGCCGGCGCGGTTGCGGCAGTGTCGTTCTCCGCCGGTGCGCACACGCAGGTTCTGGAGGATGCGCAGGGCCGGGTGATCCGCCCCGCCATCCTGTGGAACGACCAGCGCTCCGCCGCCGAGACCGCGATGCTGCGGCAGCAGGCGGACGCCCGCATCCTGGAAATCGGCGCCAACCGCGCCAACCCCACCTGGACCCTGCCGCAGATGCTGTGGCTGCGCCGGAACGAGCCGGAGGCGTTCGCCCGCGTCCGGCGGCTCTATGTGGCCAAGGACTGGCTGCGCGCACAGCTCACCGGCACCTGGGAAACCGACCATATCGATGCGGTCGGCACCCTCATGGCCGATGCGCGCACCAATACCTGGTCGGCCGAGCTGTGCGGCATGATCGGCTGGCCCATGGAGACCCTGCCGCCCATCGTCACCCCCACCACGGTGGTGGGCGAGGTGACGGCGGAAGCCGCGCGCGCCTGCGGCCTGCGGGCGGGAACGCCGGTGGTGTGCGGCACCTCCGACACCGCCGCCGAGACCTATGGCGCCGGCATGGTGCGCGAGGGGCTGGGCGTGGTGAAGCTCGCCACCGCAGCCACCGTGAGCGTGCTGACCCCGGCGGCGCGGCCCGATTTTACGGTCATCAACTATCCCCACGTCATCCCCGCGCACTGGTACGTGATCGCCGCCACCAATTCCTGCGCCTCCGCGCACAAATGGCTGCGCGACACCTTCTTCAAGCGCGCCGGCGAGGACGGAACCGCCGTGTTCGACGAGATGGACCGGCGCGCCGCGGCGGTGGCGCCGGGAGCGGAGGGGCTGTTCTTCCATCCCTATCTCAACGGCGAGCGCAGCCCGCACTGGGACCCGCTGCTGCGCGCGGACTTCGTCGGCATCGGCTTCAACCATGGCAGCGGCCATTTCGTGCGCGCGCTGTATGAGGGCATCGCCTATTCGCTGAAGGACTGCCTGCTGGCCCTGCGCGGCCGGGGGCTCGACTTCTCCACCGCCCGGCTCACGGGCGGCGGGGCGCGCAGCGCGCTCTGGCGCCAGATCGTCGCCGACGTGCTGGACGTGGAGGTGGAATTGCCGGCGGTGGCCGACGCCTCGTTCGGCGCCGCCCTGATCGCGGGCGTCGGCATCGGCGCCTATGCGGACGCGCGGGCCGCGACGGACGTGGTGACGGTGGTTTCGCGCGCCCGTCCCGATGCGGCCCGCGCCGCCCGCTATGCGCAGGGCCACGCCCTTTATTGCGAGATCCAGTCGGCGCTGGCGCCGATCAACCACAAGATCCACGCCTTCGTGCGGGGACAGTGACGCGGACCAACCGCGCGTCAACCGGGAGCAGGAGACATGGCCGAGGTCAGGCTGAAACAGGTTCGCAAGGCCTATGGCGCCGCGGTGGCGGTGCATGGGGTGGACCTGGACATCCGCGACGGCGAATTCGTGGTCTTCCTCGGTCCCTCGGGCTGCGGGAAGTCCACCACGCTGCGCATGATCGCGGGGCTGGAGGAGATCACCACGGGTACCGTCGAGATCGGCGGGCGGGACGTGACGCGCCTGGAGCCCAAGGACCGGAACATCGCCATGGTGTTCCAGAACTATGCCCTCTATCCGCACAAGACCATCTACGAAAACCTCGCCTTCGGCCTGCGCATGCGCAAGATGGAGCGGGCGGAGATCGACCGCCGCGTGCGCTCCGCCTCCACCATGCTGGGGCTCGATCCCTATCTGGAGCGCAAGCCCAAGCAATTGTCCGGCGGCCAGATGCAGCGTGTGGCGCTGGGCCGGGCGCTGGTGCGCGATCCCGACGTGTTCCTGCTGGACGAGCCGCTCTCCAATCTCGACGCCAAGCTGCGCGTGCGCATGCGCGAGGAGATCGCCCGGCTGCACCAGGAGGTGGGAACCTCCATGGTCTATGTGACCCACGACCAGGTGGAGGCCATGACGCTGGCCAACCGCATCCTCATCATGCGCGACGGCCATGTGCAGCAGGTGGGCGCGCCGCTGGAGGTCTATGACCGCCCCGCCAACCTGTTCGTCGCCGGCTTCATCGGCTCGCCGGAAATGAACCTCGTGGACGGGCACATCGCCGGCACGGTGGCGCGCTGCGGGGCACTGAGTGTGCCGCTGCCCCCCGACGCGGGCGCGGCCGAGGGCAGCGAGGTGGTGCTGGGCATCCGCCCCGAGCATGTGACGGTCGCGGAGGGGCCGGGCGCGCGCCCGTTCCACGTCGCCGTCATCGAGCAGCTCGGTGCGCAGACCCTGTGCATCGGCGACGTGGACGGCGTCCGGCTCAAGGTGCTGATGGACCGCAGCGACGCGGTGCGCCACGGCACCACCCTGCCGGTGCAGTTCCGGCCCGAGCGGCTCCACGTCTTCCTGAAACAGACCGGACTCCGGGTGAACCGGGCCGGCGCGCGCGAGGGCCAGCGCCCCGCCGCCTGACGCGCGACGACGAACACAGACGAACGACGCCTGCACATCAATCACGTCCGCACAACAAGGACGGAACTGGGAGGAGAAAGCCATGGACGAGAACAGGACGGGCGGTGTCTCGCGCCGCACTCTCTTGAAAGGCACCGGGGCGCTGGCCGCCGGCATCGCGGCCGGGGGCCTTGCCGCTCCCGCCGTGGTGCGGGCGCAGAGCACCAAGACCATCCGCTTCCTGAATGCGGAAACCTCAATCGACAGCATCCGCGCGCTGAAGGTGGCGGCGGCGGAATACGAGAAGCAGACCGGCACCAAGGTGGTGGTGGATTCCGTCCCGCTCGACGGCATCTTCACCAAGGTCACCACCTCGCTGCGCGGCGGCACGCCCTACGACATCGCCACCTTCGCCTTCGTCGGCCATGTGCTGATCCTCGCCAGCGAAGGGCACCTGATGCCGCTCAACACGCTGACGGACAAGTACAAGTGGGGACCGAACATCCTGTTCCCGCTGGATGGCAAGGTCTACTGGTATCCCTACGACTACAATCTCGCCTGGATCTACTACCGCAAGGATCTCTACGAGAAGAACAAGCTGGAGGTTCCGAAGACCTGGGACGGCTTCCTGAAGAATGCCAACGCGCTCAATGGCGACGGCATGTCGGGCTCGCTCTATCCCATCGGCTCGAACGGCGCCACAAACTGGCTGTCGCCCGGCTTCATGTGGGCCGAGGGCGTGAAGCTGTTCGACGACAAGTGGAACATCATCTTCGACAATGCCGACATGGCGCCCCGCGCCACCCGCTATCTCGACTTCTTCGGCGACCTCTACAAGACCATGCCGTCCGGCACCAGCCAGGTGAGCTTCGGCGAGGTTCTCTCCAACTTCACCTCCGGCAAGGTCGCCCATTCCGCCTATGCGGGCCGCATGATCGAGACGCTGGAGCGCAACAATCCGACGCTGGCCGACAAGTACGGCATCATGCCCTACATGGATTCCGCCGGGAAACATCAGGCTGTCAACCACGGTTATGACGGCTGGGTGGTGCTGAAGACGCCGCAGTCCGATGAAGCCATGAAATTCATGGCCTGGTTCACCGAGAACCAGTACATCAACTTCCTGCACACCGCCCCGCTGCACTTCCAGCCGCCGCGCCTCGATGTCTATGACGACCCGCGCTGGCGCGCCCATCCGCTGATCGAGAAGCACAATGCGGCGGTGGAGACCATGAGGTCCTTCCTCACCAACAAGGACATGATCCTCACCTCCATCGACACCCAGGGGCCCGCGCCGAGCCTCAAGCCCGGCAAGATCTTCGAGGCCTTCGTGTTCCCGGAAATGCTCCAGAACAAGGTGCTCAAGGGCATGTCCTCGGCCGAGTGCGTGAAGGCTGCGGCCGACCGCATGCGGCAGGTGACCGCGTCCTGAGCGGGCGGGCGCGGATGGGCCGGCCCTGACAGACGCTTCATCCGCGCCCCGCCCGGCCCTTCCCGGTCCGGGCGGTGATCCCTAACCTCAACCGAGGGCCCCTGCCGCGCGGCACCCCCGCGCGGCCCCCTCCCCAGCGAGGCGCCGCAGGTGAGTTCGAAAGCGACGATCTATTCCTTTTTGTTCATGGGGCTCGCGGTCACGGCGCTGCTCATCGTGGCGCCCGTGGCCTATGCGGTGTCGCTGAGCTTCTACCAGATGGATTCCTTCGTCGGCGCGCCGCGCTTCGTGGGGCTCGACAACTATGCCCGCATGCTCTCGCAATGGGTGTTCTGGCGGGCGCTCATCAACGGCTTCATCTATTCGCTGGGCACCATCGTGTTCCAGGTGGTGCTGGGCATCGGCTTCGCGCTGGTGCTGAACCAGGTGTTTCCCGGCCGCAACATCGTGCGCGGCCTCTCCATCCTGCCCTATCTGCTGCCGACCGTGGTGGTGGTGCTGACCTTCAAATGGATGGTGGACGGCTCCATCGGCGTGCTGACCAAGGTCATCGCCGCCCTCGGCCTGCCGCCGGTGCAGTGGTTCGAGAGCCCCGGCGCCGCCATGGCCTCGGTCATCCTCGTCAGCGTGTGGATGTGGACGCCGTTCGTCACCACCACCTTCCTCGCCGCGCTCCAGACCGTGCCCTCCTCGCTCTACGAGGCGGCCAAGGTGGACGGCACCAATGCGGTGCAGCGCTTCTTCCACATCACGCTGCCCATGCTGAAGCCGATCCTCACCGTCATCGTGCTGCTGCGCGCGGTGTGGATGTTCAACAAGTTCGACGTGATCTGGCTGCTCACGCAGGGCGGCCCGGTGGGCGCCACCGAGCACCTCGCCATCCTGTCCTACAAGCAGGCGTTCGGGCAGTTCGACATCGGCGGCGGGGCGGCGGTCGCCACCATCTCCTTCGCCATCCTGTCGGTGGCCGTGTTCATCTATTTCCGCCTGTTCCCGCTCGATACGGAGTGAGATCCCATGTCCGCCTCGCTCCCCCGCTCCCGCGCCGGCCGCATCTCGCTCTATGTGGCGGCCCTCGTCATCGCGGTCTATTCCGCCTTTCCCATCTACTGGATGGTGGTGTCCTCGCTGCGCGCGCCACAGGCGCTGATCAACTCCACGTCTCTGGTGCCCGGCCCGTTCACGCTGGAATATTACCGGAACCTGCTGGAACTCACCGACTATCCCGCCCAGTTCGCCAATTCCCTTCTGGTGGCGCTGGTGACGGTGGCGGTGACCATGGTGTTCTCGGTGATGATCGCCTACGCGGTCACCCGCCACCGCATCCGGGGCAAGGGGCTGATCGTCGGCGCCATGCTCTATGCCTACATGTTCCCGCCGCTGCTGATCGCCATCCCGCTGTTCTCCATCTTCGCCAAGCTCGGGCTCGGGGACACGCTGACCTCGGTCATCGTCTCCCATCTCACCCTCACCCTGCCGCTCGGCGTGTGGTTCCTGTGGGGCTTCTTCAAGAGCATGCCGTTCGAGCTGGAAGAGGCCGCCATGGTGGATGGCTGCACACGGCTCGGCGCCTTCCTGCGGGTGGTGCTGCCCCTCTCCCTTCCGGGCCTCATCACGGTGGCGATCTTCTCCTTCCTGCTGTCCTGGACCGACTACACCTATGCCCTGATCATGATCGGCTCGGACGCCAACAAGACGGTGCCGGTGGGTCTTGCCTCCATGGTCGGCTCGTTCGACCTGCGCTGGGGGGAGATCATGGCGGGCTCCACGCTCATCGCCCTGCCGCTGTTCGGCGCCTTCGCCCTGCTCAGCCAGTATTTCATCCAGGGCCTCGGCGCAGGGGCCGTGAAGGGCTAGAGTGTTTCAGCCTTTCATGGAAGCGCTGAAGCACTCTATCTCTTTGTTTTTACGCGTTTCCTTCACGCGAACCGCTTCATACTTCGCTCGGAAACGCTCTCGCGCGGCACCAGACCATCGAGGCACTGCCATGGATCTCGGACTTGACGGAAAGGTCGCCCTCGTGACCGGGGCGGCACGCGGTATCGGTCGGGCGGAAGCGCTGGTGCTCGCCGCCGAGGGCGCGCGCATCGTGGTCAACGACATCGACCCGGAAGGCGCCGACGCCTTCGTGCGCGAGCTGGCCGGCGCCGGCCACGCGGCCGCCGTCGCCGTCGGCGATGTCTCGCTGGAAGACGGCGCGCGGCGGGTGGTGGCGGAGGCCGCCGCCGCGTTCGGCCGTCTGGACGTGCTGGTCAACAATGCGGGCGCGGGCGGCCGGCATCTCGGCCGCAAGGCGGAGGACCTCGACATCGAGGATTTCGACATCATCGTGCGCACCCATCTGCGCAGCACCTTCCTGTGCGCCAAGCACGCCATCCCCGCCATGCGGGCGGGCGGGTTCGGGCGCATCGTCAACACCTCCTCCATGAATGTCACCGGCGGCGGGCGGCCGGGCGTGACCAATTATTCCGCCGCTAAGGCCGGCATTCTCGGCTTCACCCGCACGCTCGCGAAGGAAGTGGGCGCGGAGGGCATCACGGTGAACGCCATCGCGCCGGGCTATGTGGCAACCGACTTCATCGCCACCTTCTCGCCCGAGAAGCGCGCGGTCATCACCGGACAGAACCCGATCGGCCGCTTCTGCCAGCCGGAGGAGGTGGGCGCGCTCGTCGCCTTCCTGTGCTCGCAGCAGGCCGCCTTCATCAACGGCGCCCTCATCTGCATGGATGGCGGAAAGCGCGACTTTCACTGGGGGGATGCATGAACCTTCGCGCCTTCGGAGCCCCGGGCCGCTACATCCAGGGTCCCGGCGCCCTGTCCGAGCTCGGCGCGCTCGTGCGCCTGTTCGGCCGGCGGCCCTTCATCGTGGCCGATGCCATCGTCACCGATCTGCTCGGCGCACGGCTGCGGCAGGAACTTGCCGGGGCCGAGGCGGTCAGCTTCGCCGCCTTCTCCGGCGAATGCACGGCGCAGGACATCGACACGCTGGCGGACGCCGCCCGCGCGGCGCAGTCGGACGTGATCGTGGGCGTGGGCGGCGGCAAGGCCATCGACACCGCCAAGGGCGTGCGCATGGCCCTGTCGGCGCCCATCATCATCGTGCCGACCATTGCCTCCAATGACAGCCCGACCTCGCGCCTCGCCGTGCTCTACACGCCGGACCATGTGCTGAGCGAAGTGCGCCTGATGACCGCCAATCCCGATGCGGTGCTGGTGGACACATCGGTGATCGTCGCGGCCCCCGCCCGCTTCTTCGTGGCGGGCATCGGCGATGCGCTGTCCAAGAAGTTCGAGGTGGAGCAGTGCGCCCGCGCCGGCGGGCTCAACTTCTTCAAGGCCCGGCCCACCGATCTCGCCGTGACCATCGCGGATGCCTGCTACCGGGCGATCCGCAGCGATGCGGAGGCGGCGGTGGAGAGCGTCACCCGCAAGACGGCGGATGCTCCGGTCGAGCGCGTGGTGGAGGCGACCATACTGCTCTCCGGCCTCGCCTTCGAGAGCGGCGGCCTGTCCATCGCCCATTCGCTGACCCGCGGCTTCTCCACCGTGCCGGAACTGGCGCGGGCGCTGCATGGCGAGCAGGTGGCGCTCGGGCTTCTGGTTCAGCTTCTGTCGGAGGGACGGGACGAGGCCTTCATGGCCGATCTGCTCGCCTTCTACGGCCGGCTCGGCCTGCCCCGCGCGCTGGAGGATTTCGGCGTGCGTGCGCCGGACGCGGTGGAGCGGATCGTCAGCGTGTCCTGGGATACGGCGCCCTATATCCGCAACTTCGTCCATCCGCTGTCGCCGCAGGTGCTGGCGGAGGGCTTTGCCACCCTGTCGCGGATTGCCGCCGGCTGAGGGGAAGCGCGCGCTGAGGATCACGCCGGGGACCCTTTCGGGGGCCGCCGCTCTGCGCGCCCGCCCTATGACCGCACCGGGCCCCCCATGGCGGCGACCTGCAGGAGCTTGTCGGGGTTGCGGGTGATGTAGATGGCGGCGATGCGCCCGCCTTCGATGGCGAAGGCCGTGGTCTGGAGCACCGCGCCGCGTTCGAGGCTGACATAGCCGGGAAGCCCGTCGATCCATGCCGGCTGCACCATCGTCGCCCATCCCTCGCCCCATTTGCGCCGGATGCCCGCGAACAGGCGCAGCAGGCGCGCCATGCCTGTGATCGGGTTGAGGAAGGCGAGAACCTTGCCGCCCCCGTCCGCCTGCAACACCACATCCTCGGCCAGCAGGGTCCGGAGCGTCGCCACGTCGCCGGAGATCGAGGCCGCGAAGAAGGCCTGCGCGATGCGCTCGCCCTCCGCGCGGTCCACCGGAAAACGCGGCCGCGCGGCCTGGACATGGCGTCTCGCGCGCACCGCCAGTTGCCGGACGGCGCCCGGCTCACGCTCCAGCGCCTCCGCCACCTCGCCGAGCGGCAGCCCGAACACGTCGTGCAGCAGGAAGGCCGCGCGCTCCAGCGGCGAGAGGCGCTCCAGCGCCACCATGAGGGCGAGGGTCAGGTCGTCCTCGTCGATTTCCGCCTCCCCGGCTTCCATCAAAGGCTCCGGCAGCCATGCTCCCACATAGGTTTCCCGACGGGCGCGGGCGGACTTCATTTCATCAAGACACAGCCGCGTCACGATGCGCGCGAGGAAGGGATAGGGCGCCGCGACCGCACTGCGGTCCGCCATCATCCACCGGAGCCAGGCATTCTGGACCACATCCTCGGCCTCGGCGCGCGAGCCGAGCATCCGGTAGGCGATGCGCTGGAGCCGGGCGCGGTGCGCCTCGAACAGTCCCGTCGCATCGTCTGTCCGCTGCATGCTGCCGCTCCCCGGGGGGCAACGCTGCCCCCGCAGTCCGCCAGCATCGGGCATCTGCGCCCCGCTGGCCAGCGGGGCGCAGGTCTTCGTGGGGGCCACGCGGGTTTCAGGCGCGTGACAGCCACGCCGCGAACCGGGTGGCCCCGAGGCGGGGTGCCGCCGCCGCGTCCGGCACGAGCGATCCCCGTGTGAGGCGGGCACCGAAATAGGGGCTCTCGCGAGCCGCCGAGACCGGCCGGCGATCACCCTTCGCCTGCGCATGGCGCGCGACGAAATCGGCGAACGGCGCCTTGTCCGGCCCGGCAATCTCGAGGAGGCCTCCCGCCGGCTCCGCGACGGCGACATCCGCCAGAATGGCCGCCACATCGGCGGCAGCGATGGGCTGGAAATCGGCATCCGGCACGCGGATGCGACCGTCCGCAGCCGCAGCCTCGGTGATCGCGCCGATGAACTCGAAGAACTGCGTGGCCCGCACGATCGTGAACGGCACCCCGGACGCGCGGATCAGGCCCTGTCCGTGCCGACGATGGACAGCGCCACGTGATGCGCGACACCGGCCTCAACTTCCGCCGCAAGCAGGGTGCGGCCCGACCGGGTGAAGAAATCGAGCACAGCCGTGTCCTCGAAGGACGGCGCATTGGACACGTCCACCACCACGTCCGCGCCCGCGAGCACTTCGGCGAGACCTTGCCCGGTCAGGACATCGACGCCCGTGCTGGGCGAGGCAGAGACCGCCTCATGTCCGTGCCCCGCAAGGTGGGCCACCACTTGCCGGCCGATCAGCCCGCTTCCGCCGATGACAACGATCTTCATCACATCTGTCTCCTCGTGCCTGACGGGCGGTGCGCGCTGCACCGGCCCGGTCATGCACAAGACGAGACAGGCGCCCCCGCCTGTGACATGGCCGGCGACATCCGGCAGAAATTTTTGCGCGTCAGGGCGTGCCGTCGATCAGGCGGTTGTCAGGGCCGAAGAAGGGATGCGGGCCGTCATAGCTGCCGATGAAGTCGAGATGGGTCGCAAGCCGGCCATCCGCAAAGCGGTGCAGGTGCAGGCCGGGCGGCTCCATGTGAAAGGCCGGCGGCGCGGCGGGATCGAGATCAAGGCTCACCGCATGGGCGGGCGAGGGGCAGATGGAGGCGGGGCGGCCGGCAAAGGAGGTGAGCACGGTGCGGTGGACATGGCCGCACACCAGCGCGCGCACCTGCGGATGGCGGGCGAGCACTGCCTCCAGTGCGGCGGCATCCTGAAGGTTCTGCACGTCCATGTGGCGGATGCCGGTGAGGAAGGGCGGGTGGTGCAGCGCCACCAGAGCGGGCCGGTCCGGGGCCGCCGCAAGGGTTGCGTCCAGCCAGGCGAGCGTCGGGCCGCCCAGCAGGCCGTGGGGGGCGCCCGGCACGCTGGAATCCAGCATCACCAGCCGCAGGTCGAACGCATCGATCACATAATTGAGCTTGCCGCCCTGCGCGCGTGCCGCGATGTGGGGAAAGGCCTCCGCCAGACCCTGCGTCCCGTCATGATTGCCGGGGATGGGGAACAGCGGCATGGGCAGGCCGGCAGTGAGGGCCTTGAAGCGGGCATATTCCTCGGGCCGGTCGAAATCGGTCAGGTCGCCGGTCACGATCACCGCATCCGGGCGCGGGGTGCGGGCGCAGAGATGCGCCACCGCGCGCTCCAGAAAGACGGCGGTGTCCACCACGCCATAAGCAAGGGTGCCCGGCGTGCGGATGTGGGTGTCGGTAAGCTGGGCAAGGAGCATGGTGATCAGACCGGGACGAGGCTGGAGGGATCAAGCATGAGGCCGACCTCGTCGCCCACTGCAACGGGGATCTGCGGTCCGGTCTCTGCGATGACGCGGCTCTCGCCGGCGGTCAGCACCACGCGCTGGCGGGCGCCGAGGAAATGCACCTGCGCCACGGTGAAGCGCAGCGGCGCCTCGCCGGCGCCGCACAGGCGCGCGCTTTCGGGGCGGAAGGCGATCAGCGCCTGCGCACGATCGCCGCCGCCATGGGGCACGCGGCCGGCGGCGGTCTCGAAATGGCCGTTGCGAATGCGCCCCTCCAGCCGGTTGGTGACACCCACGAAGCCCGCCACGAAGGCGTCCGCCGGCTGGAAATAGACCTCGCGCGGGGTGCCTATCTGGGCGATGGCGCCCTGCCGCATCACCACGATGCGGTCGCCCAGCGCCAGCGCCTCGGTCTGGTCGTGGGTGACATAGATGGCGGTGATGGCGAGCGAGCGCAGCAGGGCGTCGATCTCGGCCCGCAGATGCTCGCGCAAGGCGGCATCGAGCGCGGTCAGGGGCTCGTCCAGCAGGATGGCACGGGGCCGCACCGCAAGCGCCCGCGCCAGCGCGACCCGCTGCCTCTGGCCGCCGGACAGCTGGTCGATGCGCCGCTCCGCCAACGCCTCGATGCGCATCATCTCCAGGACGCCGGCCGCGCGGCGCAGCCGCTCCGTCCGCGCCATGCCGCGCACCCGCAGGCCATAGGCCACATTCTCGATCACGCTCATGTTCGGGAACAGCGCATAGGACTGGAACACCATGCCCACATTGCGGATGGAGAGGTTCAGCGTCTCCAGCGCGCGGGTGCCGTCGGCAAAGGTCTTGGCGCAGCCCGACAGGGTGATGGCGGCGCCGTGCGGGGCAGTCTTGGGGGCGGACATCATGGCCGGGCTTTCCGGTCGGCGGCCTTGTGCGCGCGTCCGGCGAACTGGATGGCGAGCAGCAGGGGCACGATCATGAGGAAGAAGACGAGGGTGTAGGCGCTGGCGATCTCAAGCCGCATGGAGGCGTAGCTGTCCGCCAGCCCCACCGGCAAGGTGGGGGTCAGCGGCGTGTGCAGCATCCATGTCAGGTTGAACTCGCCGATGGAGAGCGTCACCACCATCAGCGATCCGGCGATGATGCCGGGGCGGGCATTGGGCACCACCACCTGGATGAAGCGCTGCCAGGGCGAGGCACCGAGGCTCGCGGCGCCCTCCTCCAGCGTGCGCACATCCACCGCCGCCAGCACCGCCATGACGGAGCGCAGCATGAAGGGCAGCGTGTAGAGCACATGGCCGGTGAGGATGAAGGCATCGCTGGCGCGGAAGGCCCGAATGCCGCCATAGGCGAGGATGAGGGCCAGAGCGAGCGCGAGGCCGGGGATCGCCACCGGCAGGGTCACGATCTCCTCCACGAGGCGCGTCAGGCGCCC
This sequence comes from Rhizobiales bacterium 12-68-15, assembly GCA_002279855.1. Taxonomy (GTDB): domain Bacteria; phylum Pseudomonadota; class Alphaproteobacteria; order Rhizobiales; family Xanthobacteraceae; genus Aquabacter. The sequence continues at coordinate 4,088 of NCCY01000040.1, read as the reverse complement.
CGGCTTGCGCACCAGCGCCCAGGCGGCGGGCACGCCGATCACCAGCGTGACGGCAAGCGTGCCGAGGGCGATGGCGATGGAGCGGAAGATGGTGGGAGCATAGAGCCCCCACACCTGCGCCACCCAGTCCAGCGTCAGCCCCGAGCGCAGGCCCTGGAAATAATTGACCGTCACGCCCGCGAGAATGGACGTGACCGCCGGCACCACCAGAAAGGCGGCGGCCAGCAGCGTCACGAGAAGCTGGAAGGTGAAGACGAACGGGTTCGTGCGCATCGCCGTCACCCCGCCGCGGCGACGCCGGAGCCGGCGAAGCTGCGGGTCGCGGCCAGCACGCCCCAGGTGATCAGCCCCAGCGCCAGCGACAGCGCGCAGGCGCTGGAGAAGTTCGCGGCGAGGGTGAACTCGGTATAGATGGTCATGGCCAGCACATCGATGCGGGTCGCCAGCGTGAAGGCGGTGCCGAACGCGCCCATGGCGGTGGCGAAGGCCACCGCCCCTGAGGCCATCAGCGCCGGCGCGAGGCCCGGCAGCGTCACGTCGCGCAGCACCGCGAGGCGCCCGGCCCCCAGCGAGCGGGCCGCCTCGGCGAGGGCGGGATCGAGCTTTTCCGCCGCCGCCATCAGCGTCACCAGAACCCGTGGCAGCGAGAAATAGACATAGCCCGCAAACAGCCCGGCCATGGAATAGGCGAACACCACCTTGCCCATGCCGAGGCTCTGGGTGAGGCTTCCGATGAGCCCCTGCCGCCCGGCGAGCAGAATGATCATGAAGCCCACCACCACGCCGGGAAAGGCCAGCGGCAAGGTGAGCATGGACACGAGAAAAGCGCGGCCGGGAAAGCGGTTGCGCACCAGGAACAGGGCCACCACCACGCCGATCGCCAGCGTCGCCAGCGTCACGCCCGCGGAGAGAACGAGGGTGGAGACCAGCGTCGAAAGATGGCGCGGATTGGTCAGCACGAGCAGATATTCCGCCGCCCCGTTCGGCCCCTGCCCCGCCACCATCACCACCCGCACCAGCGGCAGCAGGAAGAAGGCGAGCACGAACACGCCGAGCGGCAGCAGCATCAGGCGGGCGAGCCGGTCCGCGCTGTTCATGGCAGTCCTCCGGAAAGGGTCGCGGCCGGAGAACCGGCCGCGACGGAGCGTGTGAGGCTCATTTCACCTCGGCGAGATAGCGCTCGGAGAAGCCCTTCTGGACGCTCTCCATCTTCGCATAGTCCACCGGCTTGGCGCGGGCATAGTCGGTGGCGGGCAGGAAGCGCTCGGCCACTTCCTTCGGCAGCGCGACGTCGCGCACGGGGCGCAGATAGGCCGCCGCCCACATGGCCTGGCCCTTGTCGGAGAGGACATAGTCCAGCACCTTCTTCGCCGCGTCGGGGTGCGGGTCGTTCTTCACCATGGTCATCACATAGGGAACGACGACGCTGCCCTCGCAGGGAATGACGAAGGCGAAATTGCCCTTCTCGCTGTACTTGGCGCGGTAGGCGTTGAAGTCATAGTCGAACAGGATCGGAATCTCGCCGGAGACCACGCGGGCATAGGAGGTCTGCTTGGGCACGATGGGCTGGTTGGCTGCCAGCTTCTTGAAGAAGTCGAGGCCGGGATTGAAATTGTCCAGCGAGCCGCCGAGCGCGCCGTTCACCGCCACCGCGCCCACATAGCCGACGAACGCGCTGGACGGATCGAGATATCCGACCATGCCCTTGTATTCGGGCTTCAGCAGGTCCGCCCAGCAGGCCGGCACCGGCGCGCCGCCCAGCGCATCCTTGTTCACGAACAGGCCGAGCGTGCCCGAATGGATGGTGAACCAGTGGCCCTGCGGGTCCTTCAGGCCGGCGGGGATCTGGTCGAAATGCTTGGGCTCATAGGCCTGCGTGACGCCGGCTTCCTTGGCCTTGATGCCGAAGGTGACGCCGAGATAGGCGACATCCGCCACCGGGCTCGCCTTTTCGGCGATGAGCTGGGCGAGCGACTGGCCGCTGTTCTTGTTGTCGGGCGGCACTTCCACGCCGGTGTCGGCCTTGATGGCCTTCAGCATGCGGCCCCAGTCGGCCCATTCGGTGGGGCAATTGTAGCAGATGGCATCCGCCGCACCCGCAGCGGGGGCAGCGGCGGGAAGCAGCGCCGCCGCAAGCAGCGGGGCGGCGAAAAGGCTCTTCAGCGCTGAGAAGGTCATGCCTTGGTCTTTCCAGTTGGTCGCGGGAACGCCCGGGGTGTCCGGACGCGGGACAAAGCGGCTACGCGGAAAACGCGGACTTCGGGGCGCGCGGCCCCTCAGGACGGTGAGGGCGCCACGGCGATGGTGCCGCCGGGGCGCAGATGGAACGGCAGGTGCTCGACGGCGCGGGCGCCGTGGCCGTCCATCAGGTCGAACAGGCGCTCCACCGCCCGCTCGCCCATGCGGCGGGTGGGCTGGTCGATGGTGCAGAGCGCGGGGGAAACGAGACGGCCGATGGAGATGCCGTCGAAGCCGGCGATGGAGACATCGCCGGGAACCGCAAGCCCCATGTCGCGCACCGCCGCCGTGATGGAGAGGGCGAGCAGATCGTTGGAGCAGACGAGGGCCGTGGGGCGGCCCGGCGCACCCAGCAGCCCCGCAAGCGCGCTGCGGTGCGCGTCCGCATCGCCGAGATAATCCAGTTCCAGCACCGGTGACGGTGCAAGCCCCGCCGCCTGCATGGCGGCGCGATAGCCCTGATGGCGCAGGCGCGAGCGGTCGGAGGTGGCGAAGCGGCCGGCAACGAACAGGATGCGCGTGTGGCCGAGCGCCACCAGCGCCTGCGTGAGGGTGGCGCCGGCGGCTTCGTTGTCCACCGTCACCGCCGCCCGCACCGCCCGCTTCGGCTCGTTATAGACCAGCACATAGGGGATGCCCCCGGCATCCAGATGGTCGAGGGTGGGGTTGTCGTCCGGGTCGGCCACCGTCAGCACGAGGCCGGCGACGCTCTGGGCGATCAGCGTCTCCACCACCTCCCGCTCGCGCGCCGGGTCATAGTCGGTGGCGGTCACCAGCAGCACATGGCCCCGCGCCCGCGCCTGCGCCTCGATGCCGGCGACGGAGCTGGCGAACACCGGATTGGTGAGGCTGGGAATGACCACGCCGAGGGTGCGCGTGCGCAGGGATTTCAGCGCGCGGCCGATCTCGCTGGGACGGAAGGCCAGTTCCGACACCGCCGCCCGCACCCGTGCCTCCACCTCCGCGCTGGTCGGGCCGGTGCCGTTCATCACGCGGCTGACGGTGGCGATGGAGCAGCCGGCGCGGGTGGCGACGGTGCGGATGGTGACGGGGCGTGCCACGAAGGTCCTCGGTGTGTGTAACCGTTTCCAGCGAGTGGCTACCGGAGCGCTGTTACAGCCATGTGACGCCATCCGAAGGCAGGGCCGGGCGGCCCGGAACAAGTGCCCCGCGCCGCCGTTCTCCAAGGCCTGCCACCGGAACCCGGCACTCCATGCTTCGCACCCGCCCCGCCTCCGGTCTCTTCGCCATCCTCCTGCCGCCGGCATGCGGGGAGCAGACCGCCCGCCGGCCGCCCTTCGCCAGCCACCGCGCATGAGGCGGGGACGCACCGGGCTGCTCGCCCTCCTGCTGATGGCGGCCACAGTGCACCAGCCGGCCCTGTCGCAGCCGGGCCCGCAGACGTTGCGCCCGGTGCGCGGCCTGCCCGGCGCCCCGCCGCCGGCCCGGAAGCCCCCGCCGCTGCCGAAGCCTGCGCCCGGCCGCGAGATCGCCCGCCCCCTTCCCGCCGGCGCGGTTATCCCCCTGCCCCTGCCGCGCCCCAAGGATATCGACGGCGCGGCGGCCCGGATCGAAGAGACGCCGGCCAATCCCCCCGAGGAGGCGCCGCCCGCCATGGATGAGGCTGAGCTTGCGGCCTGCCTCTCGGACTTCGCGCAACAGGGCGGTGTGGTGATCCCCGCCCCGCCTCCCGACCCGCAGGAGAGACAGACGGCGGCACAGATGGCCGCCTGCACCATTCCCGGCCCCGTGACCTTCGCGCAGGTGAAGCTGCCGGACGGGCGCCCGGTGCGCCTCGAGAGCGCGATCACCGTGCGCTGCACCTTCGCGCGCGAAATCGCAGCCTGGAT
>NCCY01000333.1 GCA_002279855.1 Rhizobiales bacterium 12-68-15 | reverse complement strand
AACCACCTTCATGATGTCGGAGATCTGCATCACGTCCAGCAGGGCGGCGACGCGCGGCAGCACGTTCTTCACCATGGCGGTGGAGGGGCCGACAATGGCGTCATAGGACCCGGCGAGCGAGACGATCAGCGCGGCGAGGGGCTCCGCGAGGCGGTGGCCATAGGCCGGCCCGTCCGCGAGCAGCACCTTCTCGACGCCCGACAGCTTCCCGGCCGCTTCCGCGACCGCGCCGGCACCCTCGCCGGCCACCAGCACATGCACGGGCCCGCCCAGCGCGATGGCGGCGGTGAGGGCCTTGGCGGTGACGCCGTTGAGGGTCTTGTTGTCGTGTTCGGCGATCAGCAGCGTGGTCATCAGAGCACTCCGGCCTCGTCCTTGAGCTTCGCCACCAGCTCCGCCACGGAGCCGACCTTCACGCCCGCCTTGCGGCCGGCCGGCTCGGCGGTCTTGAGCACCGTCAGGCGCGGGGCGACATCGACGCCATAGGTGTCCGGCGTCTTCTCGTCGATGGGCTTCTTCTTCGCCTTCATGATGTTGGGCAGCGACGCGTAGCGCGGCTCATTGAGGCGGAGATCGGTGGTGACGATGGCGGGCAGGGTCAGCTTCACGGTCTGGCCGCCGCCGTCGATCTCGCGGGTCACCAGAACGGCGCCGTCCTCGACCACGACCTTGGAGGCAAAGGTGCCCTGGCCCCAGCCCAGCAGCGCGGCCAGCATCTGGCCGGTCTGGTTGCAATCGTCGTCGATGGCCTGCTTGCCGAGGATCACCAGATCGGGCGCCTCCTCGGCAATGATGCCCTTGAGGATCTTGGCAACCGCGAGCGGCTCCACGACGCCGTCCACCTTCACGAGGATGCCACGATCGGCGCCCATGGCGAGGGCGGTGCGCAGCGTCTCGCTGGCCTGTGCGGGACCGACCGACACGGCGATCACTTCCGTCGCCTTGCCGGCTTCCTTCAGCCGCAGCGCCTCCTCGACGGCGATCTCGTCGAAGGGGTTCATGGACATCTTGACGTTCGCGAGTTCAACGCCGGAGCCGTCCGACTTCACGCGGACTTTCACGTTGTAGTCGACGACACGCTTGACGGGGACGAGGATCTTCATGCGGCACGCACTCCCTGGCCCGGCTACCTGCAATCAAGGCTTCGGGACGAACTCCCGCAGCTCCTTAAGCGCTGCCGGATCCGCAGCGCAACAAACGATGGGGGCGGCAACGTAGGAGTGGCTCGGAACCGTGTCAACGGCGATGCAACCGGGAGATCATTTCTCCCGGAAGGAGCGCGTCAGGGCGTCCGTGAGAGGCCGCGTGAGGAAGCTCATGACGCTGCGTTCTCCGGTGTTGAAGATCACTTCCGCCGGCATTCCGGGGCGCAGACGGGCTTTCATCTCGTCGGGCACATCGGTGTTCGCAACTGCAACAACGGCCTGGTAATAGGGCTGCTTGGTCTGCTCATCCACAAGCCGGTCCGGAGACAGGCTGCGGAGCTGGCCGACGATCAGCGGCGTGGTGCGCGCGTGGAAGGCGGGGAAGCGCACCTCCACCTCGTCCACGCCCCCATGCAGGCGGTCCACGTCGGTGGTGGGCACCTGCGCGTCCACGATCAGCTCGTCATTCTGCGGCACCACTTCCAGCATGGTGTCACCGGCGCGCACCACCGCCCCCACCGTATAGGTGCGGGGATTGATATTCTGCACGATGCCGGCGCGCGGGGCGCGGATGTCCACGCGCTTGAGCACATTTTCGGTAATGTTCAGCTTCTCGCCGAGATCCGCGATCTTCTGCCGCGTCTCCACGATGGACTGGGCGACCTCCTCCTGCTGCTTCTGCATGAGCTGCTGGATCTGCATCCGCATCTCGGAGATGGTCGCCTGCGCCTTGGCGGTGTCGGCGATGTTGCGCCCGATCACGCCCTGCAGCCGCGCCTTCTCGCGCTGGAGCTGGGCGAGGCGGGGCTTGGAGATCAGGCCCTTGTCCGAGAGCTTCTGGATTCCCGCCAGTTCGTCCTCGCAATAGAACAGCTGGTCCTCGGCGGAGGCCTTCTCGCGGGCGAGGCCGTCAAGCTCGGTCTCGCCCTGGACGATGCGGGTGTTGAGGATGCCCATCTGCCCTTCCAGCGAGGCCTTGCGGTCGCGGAACTGGGCGAGCTGGTCGTCCATGGCCGACTTGACCCCGGGGCTCGAAGCCCGGTCCAGCAGGATCTTGGGGAAGGTCACGGCCGGGGCCATCATCCGCTCCGCATCGAGGCGGGCGAGGGTGGCGAGAAGGGTGTCGAGCTGGGCGCGCACCGAATCGTAATTGGCGAGGGAGGATGTGGGGTCGAGCCGGAACAGAACCTGGCCCGCCTGCACCTGCTGGCCGTCCTTCACCAGGATTTCCGCGACGATGCCACCTTCCAGATGCTGCACCACCTGGCGCCGGCTCTCCACAGAGACGACGCCCTGCGCGATGACGGCGCTGTTGATGGAGGCGAACGCCGCCCAGCCGCCGAAGACGCCGAAGGTAAGGATGATGAGGGCATAGCCCCGGGCAGCCACGCGCCGGTAGTCGGCGCTGGGCGCGGGCGCGGAGAGGCCGGAGAGCGGGTCGGCAAGTTCGGCCTGGGGAAGAGCGGGCGGAAGCAGCGTGTCCTTCACCCGCGCGAGGCCGCCCCGCGCCTGTTCGAGGAAGGGTGCGGTGCCCGCCAGCAGCCGCTTTGCCCGCGCCACGCCGGCTTCCGCGAAGGGCGGGAGGCGATGCGTCCGGGCGGCGGGTGCTTCGGCCGGCTTCGGAGCGGGGCGAGGGGCCGGGCCAGAGGGGCGGCGCGTCATCTGT
>NCCY01000039.1 GCA_002279855.1 Rhizobiales bacterium 12-68-15 | reverse complement strand
GCATGAAGGTGCAGCACCGGCCCGCCGGGCAGGCGGGAGGCGCCGCCATAGATGGAATCGCCGAAAATGGGCGTGCCGAGCGTCGCCAGATGGGCGCGCAACTGGTGGGTCCGTCCGGTGAGCGGTGACAGGGCCAGAACGGACAGGCCCTCGCCGCGAAACAGCACACGCCAGTCGGTGATGGCCTCCAGCGCGCCGGGCGTGCCCTTCGGCACCGCCTGCATCCACCAGCCGCGATGCGGCGAGCGCTTGGCCAGCGGCTGGTCGATGCGGCCGAAATCGCCCTCCGGCGCGCCCCGCGTCACCGCCACATAGGTCTTGTCCACCCGCCCCTGCGCGAACAGGGCGTTCAACTGGGCGATGGCCTTGGGGTGGCGGCCCAGAACGAGGCAGCCGGACGTGTCCTTGTCCAGCCGATGGGCCAGTTCCGGCCGGCGCGGCAGGCCGAAGCGCAGGTCGTCCAGCAGGTCATGCAGGGTCAGCCCGCCCTTGGGGCCGGGATGAACCGGCAGCCCATCAGGCGCGGGCGGCGCATGGGGGCCGGGATCGCGGGCGGGGGGCTGGCCGGCAGCGGGTTCACGGGCGGTCATGGATCCAGACGTCAGGTTGGTGTGCCCCTTCCACATGCGCCATGCGGCCGTCCGCGTCCAGAGGCCGGCCCTCACCGGGAGGTGAGAGCGCCAGCCGTCAACCCTCAAAAGCCTTGCAGATGAATAGGTCTGGAGGCCGAGGCAGGGCGTTCTCCAGCCTCTAAATTATCGATCGCTCAATTGTTCGGTTGACACGGGAAATTCCTAACGGAAAGATGACGAGCGAACACAGAGTCAAATTTCGAACATTCTCCGAAGCGCGAACGCCAAGGCGCCAGGGGGAGATGACCGAGCCACCCGGCCACAAGACAGGCCGGCAAACCGACCGCCGGAACGGCGGCGGAAACACAAGACAGGGAGGACGACATGAGGGCGCTTCTCGGGCGGGTTGCCCGTATCGGGCTTATTGCGACCGGCGTTTTCGCCGCGGGTTCCGCGCTGGCGGAGCCGGTGAAGATCCGCATCGGCTGGTCCACCATGCCGGGGCACATGATCCCGGTGCTCTATTCCAATCCGTCGATCCTGAAGCACTACGGCAAGAGCTACGTGGTGGAGCCCATCCTGTTCCGCGGCTCCACTCCGCAGATCACCGCCATGGCGGCGGGTGAGGTCGACATGGCCGCCTTCTCCGCCACCGCGCTGGCGCTTGCCGCCACCAATGCCGGTCTCGACGTAAAGGTGGTGGCCGACATCATCCAGGACGGTGTGGACGGACACCATTCGGACAGCTTCCTTGTGAAGGCCGACAGCCCGATCAAGACGCCCGAGGACCTGAAGGGCAAGCGCATCGCCACCAACGCCATCGGCTCGGCCTCCGACACCGGCATGCGCGTGCTCCTGCTCAACAAGGGGCTCCAGGACAAGCGCGACTTCACCACCATCGAGGTGGCCTTCCCCAATGTTCCGGCCATGATCGACGAGAACAAGGTGGATGCCGGTCCGGTGCTCCAGCCCATGTACGGCCACCTGACCAAGAGCGGCAAGTTCCGCAAGATTTTGTCCATGACCGATGCGGTCGGGCCGAGCTCGCTTGTCTTCCTCACAGCCCGCAACGACTTCCTTCAGAAGAACAAGGCTGCGGTCATGGACTTCATGGAGGACCATGTGACCGCCATGCGCTGGTTCATGGACCCGAAGAACAAGAAGGCTGGTGCCGAGATCATCGCCAAGTTCACGAAGCAGCCGGCCGAGAACTTCGCCTACATGTTCACCAAGGAAGATTATTACCGCGATCCCTATCTGGTGCCCAACGTGGCGGGCATCCAGGTGATGATCGATGCCTCGGTCAAGGCGGGCGCGCTGCCGGCGGCCTTCGCGGTGGCGCCCAAATATGTGGACGTGACCTTCGTGACCGAAGCGAAGAAGCGCATCCAGGCGACCGAGGCTGCGGCCGGGGGGAAGGCGCAATGAATGCTGCCCGCCCCCAACCGGCGCGAACCGACACCGCCCCCGGCGATGTCGGCATCGAAATCCGCGATGTCAGCCACCAGTATGGCGGGCGCGGCGGTCAGGGCGGCGTGACCGCCCTCGACCACATCACCCTCCACATCCGGGCGAACGAGTTCCACGCCTTGCTGGGTCCGTCCGGGTGCGGCAAGAGCACCCTGCTCTATCTCATCGGCGGGTTCGTGCCGGTGCAGTCCGGGGTGATCGAGACGCGGCGCGGGGTGGTGACGGGCCCGAGCCCCGACCGGGGCATCGTGTTCCAGAACTTCGCGCTGTTTCCCTGGAAGACCGTGCTCCAGAACGTGCTTTACGGACTGGAGAAGCTGGGTCTGCCGAAGAAGGACCGGGAGGACCGGGCGCGGCACTTCATCGATCTCGTGCACCTGTCCGGGTTCGAGAATGCCTATCCCTCCCAGCTTTCCGGCGGCATGCAGCAGCGGGCCGCCATCGCCCGCACGCTGGCGGTGGATCCCGAGATCCTGCTCATGGACGAGCCGTTCGGCGCGCTCGATGCCCAGACGCGCCGGGTGATGCAGGAGGAACTGCGCGCCATCTTCGAGCGCACCCGCAAGACGGTGGTGTTCGTCACCCATGACGTGCAGGAGGCGGTGTTCCTGGCGGACCGCATCTCCATCATGAGCGCGCGTCCGGGCCGCATCCAGCACATCCTCGACGTGGACATGGACCGCAGCCGGGGCGACGAGATCACCAAGCGCCCGGAATTCGTGGATCTTGGCGAGCATATCTGGGGTCTGGTGCGCGACCAGGCCATTGCCGCGACGCGGGGGGCGCACTGATGGGCGCCACCCTCAACACCCTCTGGCGCTACACGCCGCTGCTGATCTGCCTCGCCATCTGGGAGATCCTCGCGACCGCCGGGCCGGTCTCCAACCAGTTGCTGCCGGACGTAGCTTCCGTGGGCAAGGCGCTGTGGAGCCTGATCCTCGACGGGGAGCTGTTGCGGCAGGCGGGGCACTCGCTCTATCGCGCCGCGACCGGCTTCCTGCTCGCCGTGGTGATCGGCACCACCGCCGGCCTGCTCATGGCCACCTTCCGGGGAGTGCGGCTGGTGGTGAACCCCATCGTGCAGATGTTCTACCCCATGCCGAAGTCGGCGCTGATCCCGGTCATGATGATCTGGTTCGGCCTCGGCGACATGTCCAAGATCGTGCTGATCTTCATCGGCTGCCTGCTGCCGGTGGTCATCTCCGCCTATAACGGCGCGCGCGGGGTCAATCCTTTCCTCATCTGGTCCGCCCGCAGCCTCGGGGCATCCCGCACCTCGACCCTCGTTCAGGTGACCCTGCCGGCGGCCATGCCGGAAATCCTCAACGGCATCCGCACGGCGCTCGCCTTCGCCTTCATCCTGATGGTGTCGTCCGAGTTCGTCATCGCGAAGGACGGCTTCGGCTATCTCATCAGCCAGCTCGGCGACGGCGGCGCGTATGAGGCCATGTTTGCGGTCATCCTCGTTGTGGCGGCGGCCGGATTTACCGCGGATCGCCTCTATGGTGCCTTCGTGCGCCATCAACTGCGCTGGAGGGAACCATGACCCGCCCCGCCTCGCCGGCCTTCACGCCGGCCCGCGCGCGCGGGCGGGCTGCGCCGGGGCCGCAGGCGCCCTCCATGCTCGGAGCCGTCTGGCGGCGGCTGACCAGCGACACGGTGATCCAGCTCGCGGTGATCGCGGTCCTGCTCATCGCCTGGGAAACGGTGACGCGGCTCGGCCTCGTGCATCCCTTCCTGCTGCCGCGCCTGTCGGCGGTGCTGGAGCGGATCTACAACAATGCCCTCAACGGCAAGGTCTTCATGGACCTCGGCCTGACCCTCTATCGCGCGGCGGCCGGCTTCTTTATCGGCGTGGCGGTCGCCATCCCGCTCGGGGTGATGATGGCGCGCAATGCCGGCGTGCGGTGGTTCTTCGATCCCCTGGTGTCCATCGGCTTCCCCATGCCGAAAATCTCGTTCCTGCCGATCTTCATCCTGTGGTTCGGCATCTTCGACACCTCGAAGATCGTGATGATCGCCTTCTCCTGCTTCTTCCCGGTGGTCAGCGCCACCTATGCGGGGACGCTGGGGGTGGACAAATGGGTGATCTGGTCGGCCCGCTCGTTCGGGGCCAGGGAAAGCCAGGTGCTGCGGGAGGTGGTGCTGCCCATGGCGCTGCCGCAGATCCTGACCGGCATCCAGATCGCCGTGCCTGTCGGCCTCATCACCACGGTGGTGACGGAGATGCTGATGGGCGGGCCGGGCATCGGCGGCAGCATGATGGCGGCGGGGCGGTTCGCGGATTCGGTGGGCGTGTTCGCCGGCATCGTCGAGATCGCGGTGCTGGGCGCCATCGTGGTGAAGGGCGTCGAGCGGATGCGGGCCTATCTGCTGCGCTGGCACGCCGAGGCGCGTCACTAGCGCTCCACCGTTCTCCAGGGAGGCCAGACGATGACAAGGCCGGCGCGGCTCGCGCCGGCCTTTTTCATGTCCGCCGTCACCGGCATAAAAAAACACCCCCGGCCTGGCCGGGGGTGTTCTTCACTCTTCACTCAGGCGGGCAGGCCGCCCGGTATCACTCGGCCGCGCCGGCCTCGCCGCCGTCGCGCTCGGTCTTCTGCTTGGCTTCGAGGTCCTCGCCGGTGGTCTGGTCAACCACCTTCATGGACAGGCGGGTCTTGCCGCGCTCGTCGAAGCCCATCAGCTTCACCTTGACCTTGTCGCCTTCCTTGACCACGTCCGAGGTCTTGGCGACGCGCTCCTTGGCGAGCTGCGAGATGTGGACGAGGCCGTCCTTGGAACCGAAGAAGTTCACGAAGGCGCCGAAATCCACCACCTTCACGACCGTGCCGTCATAGACCTGGCCCACTTCCGGCTCGGAAGCGATGGACTTGATCCAGTTGATGGCGGCCTTGATCGAGTCGCCATTGGCGGACGCGATCTTGATGGTGCCGTCGTCCTCGATGTTGATCTTGGCGCCGGTCTTCTCGACGATCTCGCGGATCACCTTGCCGCCGGACCCGATCACTTCACGGATCTTGTCCACCGGGATGTTCATCACCTCGATGCGGGGCGCATGCTCGCCCAGTTCCGCACGGGCGGAGGTCAGGGCCTTGGCCATTTCGCCGAGGATGTGCGCGCGGCCATCCTTCGCCTGGCCGAGGGCGACCTGCATGATCTCCTCGGTGATGCCGGCGATCTTGATGTCCATCTGGAGCGAGGTCACACCCTGCTCCGTGCCGGCCACCTTGAAGTCCATGTCGCCGAGGTGATCCTCGTCGCCGAGAATGTCGGAGAGCACCGCGAAGCGCTCGCCTTCCAGGATCAGGCCCATGGCGATGCCCGCCACGGGGCGGCGCAGGGGAACGCCCGCATCCATCAGCGCCAGCGAGGTGCCGCAGACGGTGGCCATGGAGGAGGAGCCGTTGGACTCCAGGATCTCCGACACCACGCGCAGGGTGTAGGGGAATTCATGCTTGGCCGGCAGCATGGGGTGGATGGCGCGCCACGCCAGCTTGCCATGGCCGATCTCGCGGCGGCCGGGCGAACCCATGCGGCCGGTCTCGCCCACGGAGAAGGGCGGGAAGTTGTAGTGCAGCAGGAAGTGCTCCTTGTAGGTGCCTTCCAGGCTGTCGATGAACTGCTCGTCCTCGCCGGTGCCGAGGGTGGCAACCACGAGGGCCTGCGTCTCGCCGCGGGTGAACAGGGCGGAACCGTGGGCGCGGGGCAGAATGCCGACTTCCGACACGATCGGACGCACGGTCTTCACGTCGCGGCCGTCGATGCGAACGCCCTCGTCGAGGATGGCCCAGCGGACGATCTTCGCCTCAAGGCCCTTCAGCACTTCGGACACCACCTGCGCGGCAGGGGCGGCCTGGCCTTCCACGGCGAGGCCTTCGAAATACTTCTTCACCTTGGACTTGGCAGCGGCGATCGCCTCGTAGCGACCCTGCTTCTGCCGGATCTGGTAGGCGGCGCGCAGGTCGGCCTCGGCGATCTCGCGGATCTTCGCCTCAAGCGCGGAATGATCCGCAGGCTCGAACGCGCGGGGTTCCTTGGCAGCCTTCTCGGCGAGGCGGATGATCGCCTCGATCACCGGCTGGAAGTGACGGTGACCGAACATCACCGCGCCCAGCATGATCTCCTCGGAGAGTTCCTTCGCCTCGGACTCCACCATGAGGACGGCGTCGGAGGTGCCGGCGACCACGAGGTCGAGGGAGCTTTCCTTCACCTCTTCAACGGTGGGGTTCAGCACATATTCGTCGCCGATGAAGCCGACGCGGGCGCCGCCCACCGGACCCATGAAGGGGATGCCGGAGAGGGTGAGGGCGGCCGAGGCGGCGACCAGCGCAACCACGTCCGGATCATTCTCGAGGTCGTGGGAGAGAACGGTGACCACCACCTGGGTGTCGTTCTTGTATCCGTCCGGGAACAGGGGGCGGATCGGGCGGTCGATGAGGCGGGAGACCAGCGTCTCCTTCTCGGAAGGACGACCCTCGCGCTTGAAATAGCCGCCGGGAATGCGGCCCGCTGCGTAGGTCTTTTCCTGATAATTGACCGTCAGGGGGAAGAAGTCCTGACCGGCCTTCGGCTCACGGGCCGAGACGACGGTGGCGAGAACGGTGGTATCGCCATAGGTGGCGAGCACGGAACCGTCGGCCTGGCGGGCCATCTTGCCGGTTTCGAGGATCAGGGGCCGTCCGCCCCAGTCCAGTTCCTCGCGATGAACGTCGAACATGGTTCTATCTCTCTTCATACGGCGAAGAGGGAGAGCCATGAGCAAGACGGCCGGACGCGCCGCGCGTCCGCCATCCCGAAGCGGGAGCGTACGACGGTAGCGTCCGGCGATCCTGCCATGACTTTCCTTGTCTTCGCATGCCCGCGGCGAGCCCCATGCCCACCGCGTCTGGAGTGCGCCGCTCCGCACATGCGGGCGGCGCGCCGGCCAGAGCGCGCGCGGGTCGATCGCAAGCCATCGCCCGGATCACGCGCGCTCTTTCAAAGCCCCGGAACCTGTCGGTCCGCCCCGTTGGTCTCCAACCGGGCGGGCCGGGTTCCGTGCCGGATCAGCGACGCAGGCCGAGACGCTCGATGAGCGACTTGTAGCGGGCCTCGTCCTTCCGCTTCAGATAGTCGAGCAGGCCGCGGCGCTGGGACACCAGCTTCAGCAGGCCGCGACGGGAGTGGTTGTCCTTGTTATGGGACTTGAAGTGCTGGGTGAGATTGGAAATCCTCTCGGAGAGGATCGCCACCTGCACTTCGGGCGAACCCGTGTCGCCGGACTTCGCACCAAAATCGGTGATGAGCGCCTGCTTGCGCTCGGCAGTGATCGACATCGGACATATCCTTTTCTGATGGTGTTGAAGGCGATCCCGCAGCGGGCCATGGGCCTCATGCGTCCGGATTGCCTGCCGTTCAGCGGCCGGGCCGGGATGTCGTCCAGCACGGTCGAGGCGAACGGAAGCCCCGCGCACTCCTGAGAGAGCGCGGGCGCACTATACAGAAAACGCCCGCCGCAGCCAGCGCATTTTCTTGGACCGCCGGGACGCAACCGGCGCGGGTGCCTCCAAGCCCGGCGCGCGACGGGGAGCCGGCGCGCGCCGACCCCTCACTGCAGTCTGGTGCACCTGCGCCAGAAGTTCGTCCTGCTTCTTCACGTCGAAGGTGCGCTTGGCCTCGTCGATCAGCCCGTCCACCTTGGGGTTGGAATAATAGCCCCAGTTCACGCCCACCGGCGCCACCTGACGGGAGTCGAAGAAGCGGATCAGGGCATAGAGCGGATCGGAGGTGACATAGGCGATGTTGTTGGCGGTGATCCCCGCATTCATCGGGTCCTTCGCGCCCTTGCGCCAGTGGGTATAGAGCGTCTCAAGCTCCACCACCTTGAAGTCCACATCCACGCCGATCTCCTTGAAGGAGGCCTGGATATATTCGTTCATGGGCAGCGAGAGCATCTGGCCGGTGCCGCCCTGCGCGATGATGAAGGTGGCCTTGACCGGCTTCTCCTTGGAATAGCCGGCTTCCTTCACCAGCTTCGCCGCCGCCGCCGGATCATATTTCAGGTCGAAGGTCGGCTTGCCGAACCAGGGGCTCTGCGGGTCCACCTGGCCCTTTGCCGGCTTGGCGAGGCCGTTCATCAGCGCAACGATGCCGTCGCGATCCACGGCGAGGTTGAGCGCCTTGCGCAGCCGCACGTCTTCCCACGGCGAGCCCGGCAGCACGGAGAGGTGGTAGTTCCACACATGCGGCGTGACGTTCTCGACGATCTTGATGCCGCCGGCCTTCAGTTGCGGCACGGCGTCGGGGGCGGGGGTCTCGATCAGGTCCACCTGTCCCGCCAGCAGCGCATTGGTGCGGGTGAGGGCTTCGGGAATGGGGATCAGGATCATGCGGTCCGCCTTGGCGAGGCGGCTCTTGTCCCAGTAGTCGGGATTACGCACCAGTTCGAGCCGCTCGCGCGGTACCAGCTTGGAGAATTTGAACGGGCCGGTGCCGGACGGATTGGCGGCGAACTTGTCCCAGTCCTTGCCGAGCTTCTCGTACTGGGCGGGGCTGGAGACCAGGAACCACAGCATCTGGTAGGGGAAGAAGCTGTCCACGTCCTTGGTGGTGATCTCCACCGTCTTGTCGTCCACCTTGCGGTAGGAGGCGACGCCCGGCAGGCGGGTCTTCACCTGCGCCGACTGGCGCTTGTCGAACTGCGGCGCCTGATCGTTCAGCACCTTGTCGAGGTTCCACACCACCGCATCGGCGTTGAAGTCGCTGCCGTCATGGAACTTCACCCCGTCGCGCAGGGTGAACAGCCACTTCTTCGGATCGGCAGGGTCCGGCTTCCATTCGCTGGCGAGCCCCGGCACCAGCTTGCCGGGGCGGTCGGCCACGTTCATCTCCCACGCGACCAGTGGGTCATAGAGGGTGTAGCCGGTGAATTGATAGGCACCTGCCCCGCGATCGGGCTGACCCGTGGTCTGGGGAATGTCCGCCATGGAGATGCCATAGCGCACGACATTCTCGGCCTGGGCGCCGGAGAGGACCGCAGAAGCGGTCGAGAGGCCGAGCAAGGCGGCGGCAAAAAGAAGAGAGCGGGAGCGCATGAGCGTCCTTTCCTGGGAGGGAAGGGACTGTCATCAGCAAATTGTATGCCGTGTTCGCCATTCTGCCCTCAATCGGGCATCACACTTTTGTATACGATCGCCGACCCGGTGCCGTGCCCCCCAAAAAGAAAACGCCGGCCCACGGGGCCGGCGCTTGATGATGGTTTCGGCAGGGGCCGGGCCTCACGCACTCCGCTTCAGGGGGCGGGGCTGGCTGCGGGCCCAGTTGAACACCCGGTGGGGGCGCACTTCGCCGGCGGAGGAATCGCCGATGGCGATCAGCGCGCCCTGGCAGTTCACCGCCACATGGCCGTCCAGCACGGGAGCATCGCGCCCGCGCAGGATGATGCTCTGCCCGCAGCGCAGGCGATGGGCATCGGACGGGGTGACGGCGAGCTGGAACAGCTCTTCCAGTGCCACGTCCACGCCTTCCAGCGCCTCGAACAGGGGGGCATCGCCAGCTTCCGCCCGTGCGCTCAGTTCTTCCACGTCGATCAGGTCTTCCTCAAGGAAGGGGCCGACCGCCGCACGGCGCAGCGCGCTCACATGGCCGCGCGAGCCGAGCAGGCGGCCCAGATCCCGCGCGATGGCGCGCACATAGGTGCCCTTGCCGCACTGGGCTTCCAGCACCGCATGGTCCGCGTCGGGCCGGGACACGAGGTTCAGGCTGTGGATGGTCACCGGGCGCGGCTGAAGCTCCACCACCTCGCCCTCGCGGGCGAGATCATAGGCACGGTTGCCGTCGATCTTGAGCGCGGAATAGGCGGGGGGCACCTGCATGATCTCGCCGAGGAAGCCGGCGAGGGCCGCGCGGATCTCCTCGTCGCTGGGCCGCACGTCGCTGTGCGCCACCGGCTGCCCCTCGGCATCGTCGGTGTCCATCTCGGTGCCGAACCGCACGGTGAAGCGGTAGGTCTTGCGGCCGTCCATCACATAGGGAACGGTCTTGGTGGCCTCGCCCAGCGCGATGGGCAGGCAGCCGGAGGCGAGCGGATCGAGCGTGCCGGCGTGTCCCGCCTTCTTGGCCGCGAACAGCCGCTTCACCACCGCGACGGCCTGGGTGGAGGTCATGCCGGAGGGCTTGTCCAGCAGCACCCATCCGTCCACATCGCGCTTGGGCGCGCGGGGGCGCTGGTCGCGCCGGCGGTCCGGGCGTCCGGAGCGCTCGGTCGGCGCCTCGCCTTCGGCGGTGTCCGCACCGGCGGCCATCCCGACGTCGGGGGCAAGCGCCTCTTCATCCATGGCGGTCATTCTTCGGTCTCGTCTTTTTCGATCGGATGGAGGTCGCGGGCCACGGCCGGGGAGCGGAGCAGGGAATCGATGTGGTGGGCCTCGGTGAACGAGGTGTCTTCCCGGAAGCGCAGCTCCGGCACCGACTTCAGCTCCACCCGGCGTCCGAGCTCCCCGCGCAGCATCCGCGCATTGTTCGCCAGCGCCTTGATCACGCCCTGCACGTCCTTGCCGCCGAGCGGCATCACGTAGCAGGTGGCGATCTTGAGGTCCGGCGACATGCGCACCTCGGGCACGGTGATGATGCGGCCGGCCAGCGCCGGGTCCAGATGATCGCCGCGCGAAAGCACGTCCGCCAGCGCATGGCGCACCAGTTCGCCGACGCGCAGCATGCGCTGGCTGGGGCCGGCGCCCGTCTTGGTCTGTTGTTTCATGGTCCTTTGGCAGCGTTCCGGCGCCGCCTCTCCCGATGAGAGATTCCGGCGGAGTTGGACCGCCGGTCTCTGAATGGTCACGAAACCGGCCTTCCGGGGGAAGGCCGGCCATCAAGGACAGCGGACGCGATGCCTGCGCACCGCGTCCGCCGATCCGTCCGTTCAGCCCTGCCGCTGTGCGGGAGGGATGCGCCGCCTCACAGCGAGCGCTGCACCACTTCGACGCGGTAGCACTCGATGACGTCGCCTGCGCGCATGTCCTGGTAGTTCTCGAAGGACATGCCGCATTCCTGGCCGGCGAGCACCTGGTTGACCGCATCCTTGAAGCGGTTGAGCGTCGAGAGCTTGCCTTCGTGGATCACGACATTGTCGCGGATGAGGCGGACATGCTGGCCGCGTTCCACGATGCCGTCGGTCACGCGGCAGCCCGCCACCTTGCCGACCTTGGAGACGTTGAAGATCTCCATGATGAGGGCATTGCCCAGCATCGTCTCGCGATTGATGGGGGCGAGCAGGCCGCTCATGGCCTTCTTCACGTCGTCCACCAGGTCGTAGATGATGTTGTAGTAGCGGATTTCGATGCCCGCCCGCTCGGCGGCGTCGCGGGCTTCCTTGTTGGCGCGGACATTGAAGGCGATGATCGCGGCACCGGACGTTTCCGCCAGCGTCACGTCGCTCTCGTTGATGCCGCCGGCGCCGGAATGGATGATCCGGGCCTGCACCTCGTCATTGCCCACCTTCTCCAGCGCGCCGATGATCGCCTCGACCGAGCCGGACACGTCGCCCTTGATGATGAGCGGGAATTCCTTGCGGCCGGAAGACCGCACCTGGCTCATCATCTGCTCCAGCGAGCCGCGGACGGTGGCGGAACGGGCCGCTGCCTTCTCGCGCTTCTGGCGCTGGCGATAGTCGGTGATCTCGCGGGCCCGGGCTTCGCTCTCGACCACCGCGAGGCGGTCGCCCGCCTCCGGGGTGCTGTTGAAGCCGAGCACCTCGACCGGGAAGGACGGGCCGGCGGCATCGGTGTTGGCGCCGGTATCGGTGAGGAGCGCGCGCACGCGTCCCCATTCCGCACCCGCCACGACGATGTCGCCGATATGCAGCGTGCCGCGCTGGACCAGGACCGTGGCCACCGGGCCGCGGCCGCGATCGAGCTTGGCTTCGATGACGGTGCCTTCAGCAGCGCGCTCGGAATTGGCGGTCAGATCGAGCAGTTCCGCCTGCAGGGCGATGGCTTCGAGCAGCTTGTCGAGATTGACCTGCTGCTTGGCCGACACCTCGACCTCAAGCGTCTCGCCGCCCATGGTCTCCACCTGCACTTCGTGCTGGAGCAGCTCGGTGCGCACGCGCTCCGGCTTGGCATCGGGCTTGTCGATCTTGTTGATCGCCACGATGAGCGGCACCTTGGCCGCGCGGGCGTGGTTGATGGCCTCGATGGTCTGGGGCATCACGCCGTCATCGGCCGCCACCACCAGCACCACGATGTCCGTCACCTTGGCGCCGCGTGCACGCATCGCCGTGAAGGCGGCGTGGCCGGGCGTGTCGATGAAGGTGATCTTGCCGCCGGAGGGCGCGGTCACCTGATAGGCACCGATATGCTGGGTGATGCCACCGGCTTCGCCGGACACCACGTTCGCCTTGCGGATCGCGTCGAGCAGCGAGGTCTTGCCGTGGTCGACATGGCCCATGATGGTGACCACGGGCGGACGCGGCGCCTTCGTCTCCGGGGCGTCGGCCACGTCGAACAGGCCTTCTTCCACGTCCGATTCCGACACGCGGCGGACCGAGTGGCCCAGTTCCTCGGCGATCAGCTCGGCCGTATCGGCGTCGATCACATCGGTGATCTTCACCATCTGGCCCTGCTTCATCAGCATGCGGATCACGTCCACGGCCCGCTCCGACATGCGGTTGGCGAGTTCCTGGATGGTGATGGTCTCCGGCAGGATGACCTCGCGGGCGATCTTTTCCTTGGTCTCCTGGTTCCGGTGCCCGGTCATGCGCTGCGTGCGGCGACGGAACGAGGCGACGGAGCGCTGGCGCTCCTCGTCGCTGGACAGGGCGTTGGTCAGGGTCAGGCGGCCACGGCTCTTCTCGACGCCGGCCGGCGCCTTGGGGAGCTTGACCGGAGCAGCCGGGCGCACCGCGCCGGGGCTGCGGCGCACGGTCCGGCGCTCGTCTTCCGCATCACCGGCGGCCGCAGGCGTGGTGCCGGCGGGACGGGGCGTGAGGGGACGCGGGGCGGCAGTGCCGGAAGAGGTACGGGCGCCCTGGTCCTCGCCGCCGAAACGCTTGCGCGCTTCCTGCTCGGCCTTGCGCTTGCTCTCGTCTTCCTGGGCGCGGCGGCTTTCTTCCTCGCGCTTGCGGGCTTCGGCAGCCTCGCGCTCGGCACGCTCGATACGCTCGCGCTCGGCGCGGCGACGGGCCTCTTCCTCGGCGACGCGGCGCTCATCGGCCATGCGGCGCTCTTCGACCTCGCGGACGCGGGCGTCGGCAAGGGCGCTGGCGCGGGCATTGCGCTCCTCATCCGTCAGGGTGCGAAGCACGACGCCGGATCCGGCGGGACGATTGCTGCCGGGGCGCGCGGGAGGACCACCACGGCGGTCCTGCTCGCCACGCGCGGGCTGCTGGCCGGGACGGCCGCTGCCCTGCTGGCCGCGGGGAGGCTGTCCGGCGGCGCCGCGCTGCGGCGCTCCGGAGCTGCCGGACCGGTTGGGGGCGCCGGATGCGCCGGGACGGGAGGCTCCCGCCGGGGCGGACGACCGGGCGCCGGAGGCTGCGCCTGCGGGGCGCGCCGCGGCGGCCGGAGCCGAGGGGGCGGAAGGGGTGGGCGCAGAAGCGGCGGGCTTGGCGGAAACGGTATCAGCGGACAGGACAGGCGCCTTGTTTTCAGCGGCAGGCGCGGCCGGAGCCGGTGTCGCAGCGGGGGAAGCGGAGGGCGCCGGCGCCGCAGGAGCGGGGCTGGCGACAGGAGCGGAAGCGGCGGGTGCCGCCGGCGCCGCAACGGGTGCGGCAGCAGCAGGCGCAGCCGGGGCCGGCGCGGCAGCAGCGGGCGCCTCGGCCACAGCGGCGGCAGGCGGGGCTGCGGGCGCCGGGGCGGCGGGCGCCGGCGCTGCAGCCGGGGCCGGCGCGTCTGCGACAGGAGCCTTGGCTTCAACGGCAGGAGCGGCAGGACGGGGGGCGGGGGCAGCCGGGCGCGGCGCCGCCGGCGTCGCAGCCGGTGATGCGCTCGGTGCCGCGCTGGCGGGCGGTGCTGCGGCAGCGGCCGGTGCGGCGGGTGCCGCCGGCGCTGCTTCTCCCGGCCCAAACACGCGCCGCTTCACCTTCTCCACCACGACCTGCTTGGAGCGGCCATGGCTGAAGCTCTGGCGAACCGTTCCCTGCTCCACCGGGCGCTTGAGAGTCAGCGTCTTGCCGGGAGTGGGATGGAGCGTCTTGTCGCCGGGGGTCTTGGTGTCGTTCATTCCGTATCCGTTCCTGCCATCCGTGCGGGCTGCGCGGCCTGCCGGGCCTGCGCACCGGGGGACGTGTCCGTCCGCCAGCGCTCCAGTCTGCGGCAGCGCGCGAGAAATCCTGCGGTCATCGGATGCGCGAGCAGCGCAGCGTGTACCACATTTGACCGCCCAAGCGCCAAGTCCAATTCTTGGCCGCTAAAGCAATCGATGACGTCAACCGTCCGCGTCGGTGCCCGTCCCAGGGCTTCGGTCGCGGCGGCAACTGCGCGACGGGCTGCCCCGTCGAGCTTGCGCACGCCGTCGGGGCGTGCGTCGGCGGCGTGCACGAGCACGGCCACCGGTTCTGAAAAGAGAGCAGATTCAACCTTGGTGTTGCCGGTCACCACGCGCCCGGCCTTGTTGGCGAGCGAAAGGGCCGCGCGGGCATCCGCCAGCAGGCAGGAATCCACGAGATCCGGCAGTTCCGGGGCGGCTGTGCCCTTGCCCTTGAACGCGCGGCCAAAGGCCCGGCGCTTCATGGCCTCCGCAAGGGCGGCGCGTGTGGCTGTCACCCAGGCGCCACGGCCCGGCAACTTGCGCGACAGGTCGGGAATGATGGCGCCGTCAGGCGCCACCACATAGCGGATCATCTCGGTAACCGGCGTCACCGCGCGGGTGGCAAGGCACAGACGGGCAAGCGGCGCCCGCGCTGACGTCAGTCCGCGCGGCCCCTCGTCCGTTTCGTCCTCGTTCACCTGCATCTGCACGCCGGGTCATCTCCCCGTCTCTCAGGTCTGGTTTTCGGTGTCGTCGGCTTCGGCCTCTTCGGCCTCGCCTTCGTCCGCCGAAATCCAGCCGGCCGCGACACGCGCCTGCATGATCAGGTGCTCGGCGCCCTCGCGGTCAATCTCGAAGCCGTCCAGCGCGCCGGGATAGCGCACCGTCTCGCCGTCCTTGCGCTCGGTCCAGCCGGTCAGGTCGTCGGTCGCGCAGCCGGCAAGGTCTTCCACCGACTTGATGTCGTTCTTGCCGAAGGCCACCAGCATCAGGGACGTGACGCCGGGCACGGTCTTGAGGTCGTCCTCGACGCCCAGCGCCTTGCGCTCCTCGTCCAGCGCCTCTTCCACATCCGCCAGATGCTTCAGGGCGCGCGCCTGCAGCTCGCCGGCGGTCTCCTCGTCGAAGCCCTCGATGCTGGCCAGTTCTGACAGCGGCACATAGGCGATTTCTTCCACGGAGGCGAAGCCTTCCGAGGTCAGGAGCTGCCCCATCATCTCGTCGAGATCGAGTGCTTCCGCGAACATCTTGGTGCGCTCGGCGAATTCCTTCTGGCGCCGCTCGCTCTCTTCCTGCTCGGTCATGATGTCGATGTCCCAGCCGGTGAGCTGGGAGGCAAGCCGCACATTCTGTCCGCGCCGGCCGATGGCCAGCGAGAGCTGCGCGTCCGGCACGACGACCTCGATGCGCTCGCGATCCTCGTCCAGCACCACCTTGACCACCTCGGCGGGGGCAAGGGCGTTGACGATGAAGGTCGCGATGTCCGGGTTCCAGGGGATGATGTCGATCTTCTCGCCCTGAAGCTCGTTCACCACGGCCTGCACGCGTGATCCGCGCATGCCGACGCAGGCGCCGACCGGGTCCACCGACTGGTCGCGGGAGATGACGGCGATCTTGGCGCGGGAGCCGGGATCGCGGGCCACGGCCTTGATCTCGACGATGCCGTCGTAGATTTCCGGCACTTCCTGCTGGAACAGCTTGGCCATGAACTGGGGATGGGTGCGCGACAGGAAGATCTGCGGGCCACGCGGCTCGCGGCGCACGTCATAGATATAGGCGCGGATGCGGTCGCCGACCTTCACGGTCTCGCGGGGCAGCAGCTCGTCGCGGCGCAGGATCGCCTCGCCCCGGCCGAGATCCACCACCACGTTGCCATACTCGACGCGCTTGACGGCGCCGTTGATGACCTCGCCGATGCGGTCCTTGAATTCGTCATACTGGCGGTCGCGCTCGGCCTCGCGGACCTTCTGCACGATCACCTGCTTGGCGGACTGCGCGGCGATGCGGCCGAAATCGAACGGCGGCAGGGTATCGGCGATGATGTCGCCCACCTGCGCCGCCGGATTGTGGCGGCGGGCGCCGTCCAGCGTGATCTCGGTGGCGAAATTGTCCACCTCGTCCACCACCAGCAGATGCCGCGCGAGGCGCAGTTCGCCGGTGCGCGGATTGATGTCCGCATGGATGTCCGTCTCCTGGCCGTAGCGCGAGCGCGCGGCCTTGGCGATGGCGTCTTCCATGGCGGCGATGACGATGCTGCGGTCGATCGTCTTCTCGCGCGCAACCGCGTCGGCGATCTGCAGCAGTTCCAGCCGGTTTGCGCTGACGGCAACCATCAGTGCGTCTCCTTGGGTTTGTCCGGGACGCGCCCGGCTTGTCTGATCGTTTGGAGGTCGGCGTCCTCCGCAGCGGTCCGCTGGACCTTCTGCGGCTTGCGCGTCTGGGAATTTGCCTTCGCCTTCCGCTCGGCCCGGTCGGCCTTGCGCACGGCGGCCTCGTCGGCCTTCTTCCGCTCGGTGCGGGCGGCATTGGCCGCGTCACGGGCGGCCTTGGCGTCGTCTTCGGCCCCGTCGTCCTCGTCTTCGTCGGGAGCGGCACCCATGGCGCGCAGCGCGGCCTTGGCCTGGCGCAGCGCCTCGGTGACGAGCGCGTCGGTGAGGATCAGCTTGGCTTCGCCGATGTCGCGCATGGGCAGCGCCACCACCGGCTCCTCGCCGGCGGGGGCATCCATCCGCCGGACCATGGCGTCATTGCCCTCTGCCCCGAGCAGCAGGCCACGGAACCGCTTGCGGCCACCCACCGGGACCGCCATGTCCACCTTCAGCTCATGGCCGGACCAGCGCTGGAAATCGGAAACGCGCACCAGCGGGCGGTCGATGCCCGGCGACGACATTTCGAGGCGGTAGGCGCTGGAAATCGGGTCTTCCACATCGAGCACGGGCGAGATGGCGCGGGAGGCGGCCTCGCAATCGTCGATGGTCATGGTGCCGTCGGGACGCTCGGCCATGATCTGGACCGTGCCACCATCGCGGTTGGTCACCTTCACCCGCACAAGCCGCAAGCCGAGATCAGCAAGCACCGGCTCGCAGATGGCTGCAACGCGCGCCGCAACGCCCGTCTCGGTCACGAGGCGGGGCTCGTCGGCCACGCCCGGCGCACCCTGGGGTGCAGCGTCAGGCGCGGAGGCTTCGAACGGCTCGGTCATATCCCTCCGGGACTTCTTCCTGCGGTGCTGCGGGGCTTGGACCCGCGCACCTGAATCATGCTCCCCCATCGCGCCGGAGACCGCGCATCGGAGGATTTCGCGTAAACGAAAACGGAGCGGGTCCCGGGAGGGCCCCACTCTCATCACCTTCGACTGCGATGGCGCTGAGGTATCCCCTTTAGGAGACGAAGCCAATATAACTGGTACTGCAGATGATGCAAGCGGATCTCGCGACCCGCATTCTCGCGCGTATCCGCCCTTGTTCTCAGCCGGTGGCCCGGTGCCGCCCGCCGCCGCGCGGGCGATTTAGGAAAGCGAAACAATCCCCCGGGGAAATTCAAGCCTTCCCCGCACTTTGACGGTGGGGCATGCGGTCTGATAAGCGTTGTCATCTCCGAAGGGGTAGGGAGGATGATTATGAGGGGCTTTCGACTTCTGTTGGCCGCCGCCGCACTGGCGGGGTCGGCGGTGGCTGCCGATGCGCAGACCATCAGCTACGCGCAGGCCGGCGCCATGCTGGGAAAGAGCTGCGGGCCGGACATCACCAAGCTGTGCCCGACCGTGAATCTCGGTAACGGCGCGCTGGTTGCGTGCCTTGATTCCAAGATCAAGCAGGTGTCCGCCAAGTGCCAGTCCGACTATGCCATGGCCACCGCGTCCATCGCCAAGCGTGATGCCGCGCAGGATGCCATCGGGCAGATCTGCAACGCCGATGCGGCGCGTCTCTGCCCGGGCATGATCCCGCAGGACGGCAACCTGCTCTCGTGCCTGCTCCAGGCCACGAAGGTCGTCTCGGCCGCCTGCAATCAGGCGATCACTGACGCCGGCTATCGCTGAAATCCGCAATCCGAACGTTAAAGGAAGGACGACCGACATGACGTCGCCTCTGATCCGCTTCGCGCTTGCGGCCTCGCTCGCGCTCACCGGCGCCTCCGCGCTTGTGTCTACCGCCTCGGCACAGACGCAGCTGTCCGACACGCAGATTCTCAAGGGCCTCCAGGGCCTGACGGATACCGCGCCCGCCATCACTGCCGACCAGATGCGCAAGATGGTCCAGCAGCATATGACGCAGTATCCCGGCGAAGCCCTGACCCGGCCCTCGCTGGCGCTGAACCTGGACAAGCTTCCCCAGATCAACGTGCAGATCCAGTTCCGCCTGAACTCGGCGATCATCGAGCCCTCGTCCTACGGGACGCTTGGCGCGATCGCGGATGCGCTGCATAACCCGATCCTGCACGGCTACAAGTTCATTGTCACCGGCAACACCGACGTGACCGGCACGCGCGAGATCAACCTGAAGCTCAGCCAGCAGCGCGCCGATGCTGTCGTGAATGCGCTGGTTACGGTTTTCAACGTGAGCCCCAACCGGCTTGAGCCGGTCGGTCTCGGCGAAGAAGTGCTGCTTGATCCGAAGAACCCCACCTCCGGCATCAATCGCCGCGTGCAGATCTTTACGATCGGCCGCGTTGGCCCGACGCCCCAGCCGATCCGCTGAGGAAACTCTGATCAGATCCTGCCGGGGAAACCCGGCGGGATCGTCCTGGATCTTTTCGCGAAAAGAAGAAAACTCGGCTCAGGCGCCCGCACCGGTCTTTGCGGCTTCCGCGCGAAGCGTGATCAGCAATTCATTGAGAAGCTGGTTCCACACATCCGTCATCGCGGCCACGTAGTCTGGCCCGACGCCGCTGCCGAGCAGGACATCCATTTCCAGGTTCAGCATGCCATCGCGACCATGGGCACGCGCGAAACGCCGCTCCATGTTCCATTTCGCGCAAATCTCGGCAAGCGCGAGCCCTTCCAGCCGGAAACCGGCGAAGAAGGTGAAGTCGCCATAGGCGCCCGGTGATCCGTTCCCGGTGACGATGTTGAAGGTGACGCCGCCGGCGGCACTCAGAAGTGCCTCGCGACCTCCCGGCCACTCCGCTGGCTGCGCCCGGAACCCCTTCAGCTGGAGCACGTTTGCCAGATCATCCAGCGACACGGTACGGACAAGGTCGGTCATTCGGTATCCTCATGCCACGCCCAGCATGGCTGGCGAGGTCTTGGGGCAGGGCGGCTCTGCGCCGTACAAGCCGTCCGTCTGCGTTGCGGCGCGGGGCTTGCGGTCGGGTGGAAGGTCACCTTAACTGCCGCCCCGCAAGGCGTAAACCGGATGATCCCGGTTCTCGCAAGCGTGAGCTTTACTGCGTTGCGGGCGGGAGGGCACATCGCCGTCCCAGGGTACGTCCCGCATCACGATGCCACACACCAGGAGTGCCGCATGCTGCCCGAACTTCGCGTCCTGTATTTTGAGGATCTCGCTGTCGGCCTGTCCGAAGACCTGCGCAAGGTGATCTCCTCCTCGGACGTGGTCGGCTTCGCCGAGGTGACGGGCGACCGCAATCCGATCCATCTCTCCGAACACTTCGCGGCGCGCACGCCCTTTGGCCATCGCATCGCGCATGGACTTTATACTGCAAGCCTCATATCGGCCGTCCTCGGCACGCGTCTGCCGGGCCCTGGCGCCATCTATATCTCCCAGACGCTCAACTTCCGCGCGCCGGTGAAGATCGGCGACGAGGTGGTGGTGCGGGTTGAGGTGGCGGAACTGATCCCTGAGCGCCGCCGCGCGCGCCTCGCCTGCACCTGTTCGGTGGAAGGAGAGGTGGTGCTGGACGGGGAAGCCTGGATCAAGGTGCCGGGCCGGGCAGAAGCGCCACGCAGCCCCCTTGGGGCGTGAGGGTCATCCAGGCGGTGCAAGAGCGATCGGCTAGCCCGCTCGTATGCCTTCGGAATCAAAAAGGCCGGCTTCGATCCTCTCGAAGCCGGCCTTTCTGAGTTATGCGTGACGGTGGTGCAGGTCAGGCCGCGCGCACGGTTTCCACGAAGCTGTGGACTTCCTCACGCAGCGAGATGGCCTGACGGGAGAGGTCGGTCGCGAAGGTGAGAACCTGATGGGCGGCAGCCGAGGAGGCCTGTGCCGCCTTCTCCACCGCCGTGATGCTGTTGGTCACCTCGCTGGTGCCGGAGGCGGCCTGCTGGATGCTGCGTGCCACTTCCGACGTGGTCGCGTTCTGCTCTTCCATCGCCGCGGCGATGGCGGCGGCGGCACCGCGGAGCTCCGAGATGGTGCGGCTGAAGCTCGAGATCGAGCCCACCACGTCTCCGGTGGAATCCTGGATGCCGGAGATGCGTCCGGAAATGTCGGCGGTGGCCTTCGCAGTCTGCCCGGCCAGTTGCTTCACTTCCTGCGCCACGACGGCGAAGCCGCGTCCCGCATCGCCCGCGCGGGCGGATTCGATGGTTGCGTTGAGCGCCAGCAGGTTGGTCTGGCCCGCAATGGTGTCGATGAGGCTGATGATGGTGCCGATCTGTTCCGCAGAGAGGCGCAGCTCGTTCATC
>NCCY01000038.1 GCA_002279855.1 Rhizobiales bacterium 12-68-15 | reverse complement strand
ACTGGATGATGCAGAACGGCGCCGACATATGGGAAGCCGCCGGTTATCTCGGGATGACGGTCGAGATGCTTGAGTCGGTGTACGGCCATCACCACCCTGATTTCCAAGAATCAGCGGCTGCGGCGGCCACCGCGAAGAAGCCCATCCGGCGGGAGAGAAGCAACATCGTTGCTCTCTGATTTCAACCTGTCGGGGTTTCTGTCGGGGTGGTTTCTGTCGGGAACAGAAACCTAAGTCTCGGCCTGGTCGGAGTGGCAGGATTTGAACCTGCGACCCCCACGTCCCGAACGTGGTGCGCTACCAGACTGCGCTACACTCCGAACCGAGGAGCGAGCGTCTAGCATGCGTTTGGCGGAGGAAGCAAGCGCGATCTCGCATCGCATCGCTTGAACCCCCAACGGGCGCATGCCATAGGAAGCCGCCCGCAGGGGCGAGACGTTCCAGACTTCAGGAGTAAGAGCAAATGGCGGAAATCAGCGGCGCTGGCAAAATTCTGTCGGGAAAGCGCGGGCTGATTCTCGGCGTCGCCAACAACCGCTCCATCGCCTACGGAATCGCCAAGGCTGCGCGCGCCCACGGTGCCGAGATCGCGCTGACCTATCAGGGCGAAGCGCTGAAGAAGCGCGTCGAGCCGCTGGCGGCCGAGCTGGGCGGTCATCTGGTCGGGCATTGCGACGTGACCGAGCCGGACACCATCGATGCCGTGTTCGCGGAAACGGAGCGCGTGTTCGGCAAGCTCGACTTCCTGGTCCATGCCATCGCCTTTTCCAACAAGGACGAGCTGGACGGCCGCTATGTGGACACCACGGCCGACAATTTCGCCAAGACTATGCTGATCTCCTGCTACTCCTTCACGGCTGTCGCCAAGCGCGCCGAGAAGCTGATGGCGGACGGCGGCTCGCTCCTCACGCTGACCTATTACGGCGCCGAGAAGTGGATGCCGCACTACAATGTGATGGGTGTCGCGAAAGCCGCCCTTGAGGCCAGCGTGCGCTATCTGGCGGCCGATCTCGGCCCGCAGAACATCCGCGTCAACGCCATCTCCGCCGGGCCGATCAAGACGCTGGCCGCCTCGGGAATCGGCGATTTCCGCTACATCCTGAAATGGAACGAGCTGAACTCGCCGCTGCGCCGCACCGTCACCACCGACGAGGTGGGCGATACCGGCGTGTATCTCGTCTCCGATCTCTCCCGCGGCGTTACGGGTGAGGTGCATCACGTGGATGCGGGCTATCATATCGTCGGCATGAAGCACCCCGACGCGCCGGACCTCGCTCTGGTGCGCGACTAGTCGGGGGCTCACCCAAGGAGGCCGGCAGATGAGGCGCGTTCTGAAGTTTCTTGCCGTTTCCCTTCTGGCGGTCGCCGCGCCGGCCGGTGTGGCGCCGGCCCTGGCACAGAGCCCGCCCAGCCTTCAGGAATATCCCCTGCGCGACCGGGTGTTCGGGCCGGGCGGGGCGATCTTCCCCAATTATGTGACGCCCTACGAATCCGGCATCGCCTATGTCATCGGCAGTGGCCCCGGCGTGGCGTTCGGTGCCGCGACCGTGGATTTCCTCTGCCAGGCGGAGCAGCGGCCGGTCATCACCGTCCTGCGCAAGCCTGCCAGCGGCAAGGTGCAGGTGCAGCCGGGCACGTTCGTGGCGGCGGGCACCGATGCCGGCTCCACCTTCTGCCTCGGTCGCCCCGTGAGCGGTGCCGTCGCCCGCTATGTGGGACGGGTGCCGAAGAACGGCGCGCAGTTCACCCTCCGCGTGACCTACCCGCATCTCGGCGCATGGTATGACCATGTCGTCACCATTCCCGGCCGGTGAGGGCCGCACCATGGGGCGGCGCACCGGGATGAGCCCGAAAGGTTTTTCGCCCGCTGGCGGCCTCCGCACGGCCCTTGCCGCCGTGATGCTCGTGTCCGCCGTTCCGGCGGCGCAGGCCTTTCTCGACAATGACCCCGACGCCTATGTGGTGAATTATTATACCGGCGGGGGAAACGGCGACGGGCTGTTCGCGGCCGGAACCGCCAACCAGCAGTGCACCAATCAGGGAGAGCCCGTCATCACGGTGCTCAGCGCCTCGCCCGGCGTGAAGCTGGCGATCCGCCCGGGAAGCTTCGTGGTGACCGGCACCGATTACGGCTATCTCGTCTGCCAGGGCATGCGGCTGCCCGGTATGGTCGTCACCGGCACCGGCACGGGGGAGGCCGTCATCAAGGTGACCTATCCGCCCAATGGCCAGTGGTACACCCACACGCTGAAGCTGCCGCCCCGATGACACGCCTGTTCCTGGTCCGCCACGGAGAGACCGACTGGAACATTGCGGGCCGCCTGCAAGGACGGCGGGACATTCCGCTGAACAGCCTCGGCCGCATCCAGGCGGCGGAAGTGGGCCGCGTGCTCGGCCAGATGGTCGCCGACGTGCGCGCCCTCACCTATGTCTCCAGCCCGCTCTCGCGGGCAGTGGAAACCATGCGCATCCTGCGCACCGCCCTTGATCTTCCGGTGTCGGACTTCCGGCAGGACGCCGATTTGCGGGAATTGTCGTTCGGGCGCTGGGAAGGCTCCACCTGGCCCGACCTGCGCCGGCGCTATCCGGAGGATGTGGAGGCACGGGACCGGGAGCCCTGGCACTTCGCGCCGCCGGCCGGCGAAAGCTATGGCGAGCTTGCGGTGCGCGCCTGCGCGGTGGTGGACGCCCTGCCCAGCGATTCGGTGGTGGTGACCCATGGCGGCGTCATCCGCGCCCTGCTCCAGGCCAAGACGGGGATGCCCACGGGGGAGGCCGCGCTGCTGCCGATCCGCCAGGGCGCCGTCTATGTGCTGACCGACAAGGGCTTCGAAGTGGCGGCGGTCGGCCGCGCCCCTGCGGACCGGCGCTGAGGCCGGCTTTCCTCGACCCGTGGGGCGGCAGCGGCGCCTCTACCAGGTGGGCGACAGCGGTGCCTGTCCGCAGACCTCCGCGATGCGCCGCGCGGTGCCGGCCGTCAGGCCCGGCGGCGGGGCATCGACGGCGAAAAAGCCGATCTCCGCGATTTCAAGGCGGGGCCTCGGCGGCGGGCCGATGATCAGGTCGCTCGCCCGATAGCACGCGACATGATCGCGCCCGCCGAAGACGGGATTGAAGAACAGCCCGTGCAGCACCAGCGGACTGGCGGCGGACACATTGGTTTCCTCCCGCAATTCGCGGTGCGCCGCCTCCTCGGCGGTCTCGCCCAGATCCACCCCGCCCCCCGGCAGGTGCCAGCCCGGCGTATAGCCGTGGCGCACCAGCAGGATGCGCCCGTGGTCATCGCGCGCGATCACGCGCACGCCGAGCGTGAGGCCATGGGTCATGCGGCGGAGAAGGGAGCGGACGGCTTTCATCCCTCCGCTATAGCGCCTCCGGCGCCGAGAATCATGACGACGGTCCCGTGGGCACGCCGGGTTCAGGCGGCGGCCGCCGCCTCCACCGCTTCGGCGCGCAGGAAGGCGGGGCGCGCCGCGCAGCGCGCGCTATAGGCTTCGAGCGCCGGGCGGTTCTTGATGACCCCGAGCAGGTGGATGCCGTACCAGATGTTGGAGCCGAGCATCACGTCCGCCGCCGAGAACCGCTCGCCCAGCGCCCAGGAGCCGTCGGACACCAGATCCTCGATCACCGACATGACGCGATCGAACGAGCCCCACCCCGCCGCCCGCGCCGGCAGCGCCACATTGGCGAGGCGTTCCGTATAGGCCGGCTCGACGCAGCCGGCGTCGAAGAACATCCAGTGCAGATAGCGCCCCCGCGCCGGATCGCCCACGGGCGGCGCCAGCTGCGCCTGCGGCGCGTGTTCGGCCACATAGGCGCAGATCGCCCCGCTCTCGGCGAGGCGCACCTCCCCGTCCTCCAGCGCCGGCACCTTCATCATGGGATTGATGGCCCGATAGGCCTCGCTGCGCAGGAACGGACTGTCGAGGTCCACCCGCTCCAGTTCATAGGGCAGGCCGCTCTCCTCCAGCATCCAGAGGGTGCGGAAGGCCCGGGTCTGTGGCGCCCAGTGAAGCTTCATCATGGCGATCTCTCCCTCCCTGAAAGAACATAACGCGAACGAGCGCCACTATAGACCAGAGACGGGGGGATGGGAGGGGGCCAATCCCGGTTTCCCTTGCCGTCTCAGCACCAAAGGGCGATAATGTCCGAACGGCCTGGGGTGCCGTGCATCATGCGCGGCTGAGATCATACCCATCGAACCTGTCTGGATCATGCCAGCGTAGGGAGGAGCCGATGAGCGAGAGCTTGTCGTCCCCAAATATTATGAAATCAAAGCAGCGTGTCGCCATCGTGGGTGGCGGTGTCATCGGTCTCGCCCTCGGCTGGCGTCTGGCGGAAGCCGGATGCAGCGTCGATATCTTCGATGCCGCCCGCGCCGGGCGGGGGGCCAGCCATGCGGCGGCGGGCATGCTCGCCGCCTGCGCGGAGGCGGAGCCCGGCGAGGATACCCTTCTCGACCTGAACCGCGCCAGCCAGACCCTCTGGCCCGACTTCGCGCGCGCGCTGGAGGCCGCCTCGGGCCTGCCCGCCGGCTATCGCGAGAGCGGGACGCTGGTGGTGGCGCTCACGGCGGATGATGCCGCCAAGCTCCGGCACCAGCATGCCTATCACCAGAAGCTCGGCCTGCCGGTGGACTGGCTCACCAGCGTCGAGGCACGGCGCCGCGAGCCGCATCTCGCCACCCGCATGGCTGGCGCGCTGTGGTGCCCGCAGGACCATCAGGCCGACAATCGCGCGGTCTCCACCGCGCTGATCGCCGCCTGCGCGCGCGCCGGCGTGCGGCTGCACGAGGACAGCCCGGTCGACCGCGTCGTCACCGAGGGCAGCAAGGCGCGGGGCGTCGAGGTGGCGGGCGTGCGCCATGCGGCGGATGTCGTGATCATGGCAGCCGGCGCGTGGTCACGCGGCATCGAGACCGCCCCCGCCCGTCCCCTGCCCGTGCGGCCCATCAAGGGCCAGATGCTCTCCTTGCAGATGGACCCGGCCGCCCCGCTGCTGACCCATGTGCTGTGGGGACCGGGCATCTACATGGTGCCCCGCGCGGACGGGCGGCTCATCCTCGGCGCGACGGTGGAGGAGAAGGGCTTCGACACCACCCTCACCGCCGGCGGGCAGCTGGCGCTGCTGACCCATGCGTGGCGCTGCGTGCCCACCATCGAGGAGTTGCCGATCCTAGAGCAATGGGTCGGCTTCCGCCCCGGCAGCCGCGACGACGCGCCCATTCTGGGCTTGAGCGACGTGGACGGGCTGATCTATGCCACCGGCCATCACCGCAACGGCATCCTGCTGCTGCCGGTGACGGTGAAGCTCATACTCGACCTCATCCTAGACGGCCGGCTCGATCCCCTCGCCGCCCCCTTCGCCGCCGGGCGGTTCGTGCCGCGCGCGGCGGCTGAATGACCGGAGTGACGGTGTTGTCATCACCCGCTTTCGAACTTCGCATCAACGGCACCGTTGAAACCCTGTCGGCCTGCACCGTGTCCGACCTGCTGGACGCCAAGGGCGTCGATCCGGCACGGCGCGGCATCGCGGTGGCCGTCAACAGCGCGGTGGTTCCCCGTGCGCGCTGGGGGGAGCACAGGCTCGCCCCCGGCGACGCGGTGGAAATCATCCAGGCCCGGCAAGGCGGCTGAACCAGACCGCCGGAAGAGACATCATGACCAGCATTTCCGACCCCCTCGTCATCGCCGGCCGCAGCTTCTCATCGCGGCTGTTCCTCGGCACGGCGGGCTATCCGAACCAGCAGGTGTTCCTCGACGCGCTGGAAGCCTCCGGCTCGGAGATGGCGACCGCCTCCATCCGCCGCATCAGCCTCGCCGGCTATGAGGAGAGCCTCACCGACCTGCTGACCGGCCGCGTCCACATCCTGCCCAACACCGCCGGCTGCCAGACCGCGAAGGATGCGGTGCTGACCGCGGAACTCGCCCGCGAGGCGCTGGACACCAACTGGGTGAAGCTGGAGGTCATCGGCGACCGCGAGCTGCTCTATCCCAATGTGGAGGAGCTGCTGAAGGCCACGGAGGATCTGGTCCAGCGCGGCTTCGTGGTGCTGCCCTATTGCAATGACGACCCGGTGACCTGCCAGAAGCTGGCGGATCTCGGCGCCGCCACGGTCATGCCGCTCGGCTCCATGATCGGGTCAGGCCTCGGCATCGCTAACCCGCACATGATCGAGCTGATCTGCGCCCGTTCGCCCGTGCCGGTGGTGCTGGATGCGGGCATCGGCACCGCCTCCGATGCGGCGGCCGTGCTGCTGAACACGGCGGTCTCGCGCGCCCATGATCCGGTGCGCATGGCGGCCGCCTTCCGCCATGCGGTGGATGCCGGGCGCCTCGCCCGCCTCTCCGGCCGCATCCCGAAGAAGCTCCATGCCGAGGCGTCCAGCCCGGAATTCGGGCTGGTCGGCACGTGAAATTGGGGCTGGTCGGCACCTGAGCGCCGCGCCGGTCCGGCGGCGGCGTCAGAGCTTCTTCAGCGGCTCGATGGGCGCGACGCCGGACACGAGGCAGGGCGCGAAGAACAGATAGCCCTTCCACGCCCCGTGCAGCGTGCGCGCCATCACCACCAGCCAGAAGCCGGCGAGGCAGGTGATGAGCACGCCGCCCATGATGGAGAAGAAGGAAAAGTGCGTCACCCGCGCAAGCGCCATGGTGGCCAGCGAATAGACGCCCAGCGGGAAGGTGAAGGCCCACCAGCCGATATTGAACGGCAGCCCCTCGCGGGAATAGCGCACCGTCTTCAGCACGGCGAGCATCAGCCACCACAGGCCGTAGCCCCACAGGATCACCCCGCCGATCACGCCGATGCCCAGGCCCACCTCGCCCACGGAGGCAAGGCCATGCTGCGCGAACACCTGCGGGGCATTGCCGCCGAGGAGGACGAGGCCGAGCGCGCCGGTGCCGATGGGGCCGAGCGCCAGCCAGCCGGAGGCGGCCATGTCGCGGTTGGGCAGCTTGTAGAGGATGAGGCGTAGCAGCAGGATCACCAGGATGCTCATGGCCAGCGGCACCGAGAACGCCCACAGCGCGTAGCTGATGATGTGCACCGCATAGGCTTCATCGGGTTGCAGCAGCGGCACCAGCAGCGCGCCGCTCGCCGCCGCCACCTCCGCCGAGACGATGGGCAGCAGCCAGACGGCGGTCATCTTTTCAAGGCTGTGATCCTGCCGGGTGAACATCAGGAACGGGATGAGCAGGCCGCAGGCCATGGCCATCGCCACATCCAGCCACCACAGCGCATGGGCGATCTCCAGCGCCACGTTTCCCCACAGGGGGATGCCGAAGGCGAGAAAGCCGTTGATGATGGTGGCGAGCCCCATGGGGATCGTGCCGAAGAACATGGACACGACGGGGTGGTGAAAGATGCGCCGGGCTTCGTCGAAGAAGAAGATCCAGCGCGCCGCATACATGCAGGTGAACAGGACGAACAGCCCGATATTGAGCATCCACAGCACGCGGCCGATCTGGTGCAGGCCGGGAATGTCCAGCGGAAACTGGTTGAGCGCGAGCGCCAGCACGCCCGTTCCCATGGTCGCACCGAACCAGTTGGGCGTGAACTGGCGCACCATTTCCCGGAAATCGCCCGCCGGAGCGGGGCCGGCCTTGCGTGCGGAAAGGGGAAGGTCGGTCACGATGGCTGTCTCCAGAAAACGCCGGGCTGCGGATACCAAGGTACCGCCCTGTGCCGCAACGTCAAACCGGACGGCGGATGCGGGCGCAGGAAACCCCGGCTATACAGGGGATTGGCGAACACCGCATGAAGGATCGCGCCCGTGCCCCGCCTGCCCTCCCCGCCCGTGCTGCTGATTTCCGACCGCGCACAGGCGCGGGGCACGCTCGCGGAGGTGAGCTTGGCGGCCTGTCGCGGCGGGGTGCGGTGGATCAGCGTGCGGGAGAAGGATCTCGACCCGCAGGACCAGATCGCCCTCGCAGGCGCGGTCCGCCGGGCGGCGGCAAGCTTTGGCGTCCGTGTAACCTTGCACGGCACGGCGCAGCTCGCCCGCGATGCAGGATGCGACGGCGTGCACCTTCCCGCCGGTGCGGCGCCGGAGGAGGCGCGCGCGCTTCTGGGGCCGGACGCGCTAATCGGCCAGTCGATCCACGGCGCGGCGGAGGCGGCGGCGGCGGACCCGGCTCTGGTGGATTATGTGGTTGCCGGCCCGGCCTTCGAGACCGCGTCCAAACCCGGCTATGGCCCCGCCTTGCGGGGGGACGGGCTGGCCCGGCTGAAGGCCGTCTGCCGCGTGCCGCTCATCGCGCTCGGGGGCATCGACCGCGGGAGCCTTGGAGAATGCCGCGCGGCGGGCGTCGATGGCGTGGCCGTCATGGGCGGCGTGATGCGCGCGCCGGACCCGGAGGCGGAGGCGCGCGCCCTCGTGGCGGCGTGGACCGGGGTACCCGGTCTCACCAGAGGTTGAGGGTCGCCCGTGCTTCCTCGGACATGCGCCCCTGATCCCACGGCGGATCGAAGGTGATGTCCACCGTCACGCCCCCGACACCCGGCACGGAGGCAACGGCGTTTTCCACCATGCCCGGCAGTTCGGCCGCGGCGGGACAGTTGGGCGTGGTCAGCGTCATCTCCACCGCGACCGAGCGGTCGTCGGCGATATCCACCTTGTAGATCAGGCCAAGCTCATAGATATCCACCGGAATTTCCGGATCGTAGACCGACTTCATGGCCGCGACGATGTCGTCCGTGAGGCGGGTCAGTTCCGCTTCCGGAATCTGGGAAACGATGGCCGGCGCATTCGGCGTGGCGGTGTCAGTATCACTCATGCGAACAAATCCTGCGCCTTCAGGAGGGCCTGTGCAAGGCGGTCCACGTCCGCCCGGCTATTATAGAATGCGAATGATGCGCGACAGGTCGCGGTCGCCCCGTAGCGCGCCATCAGCGGCTGCGCGCAATGGGTGCCCGCCCGCACGGCCACGCCATAGCGATCGAGCACGGTGGCCACATCATGCGGGTGCGCGCCCTTCATCTCGAACGAGATGATCGCGCCCTTGCCCGCCGCCGTGCCGATGATGCGCAGGCTGTTCATGGCGCCAAGCCGCTCATGGGCATAGACGGACAGCGTATGTTCGTGCGCCGCGATGCGGTCGCGGCCGAGCGCGGTCATGTAGTCCAGAGCCGCGCCGAGGCCGATGGCCTGCACGATGGGCGGGGTGCCGGCCTCGAAGCGATGGGGCGGCTCGGCGTAGGTGACACGGTCTTCCGTCACCTCGCGGATCATCTCGCCGCCACCCTCGTAAGGGGGCATCTGCGCCAGCAGCTCGCGCCGCCCGTAGAGCACGCCGATGCCGGTCGGCCCATAGAGCTTGTGTCCGGTCAGCACATAGAAATCGGCACCGAGGTCGCGGACATCCACCGGCATGTGGACCGCGCCCTGGCAGCCATCCACCAGCACCTTCGCGCCGACCGCATGGGCGGCCTCGACGATCTCCTTCACCGGCGTCACCGTGCCCAGCACGTTGGACATGTGGGTGATGGCCACCACCTTGGTGCGCGGCGAGAGCAGGTCGCGGAAGGCGTCGAGATCGAACGAGCCATCCTCCCGCACCGGCGCCCACTTGATGACCGCGCCCTTGCGCTCGCGCAGGAAGTGCCACGGCACGATGTTGGAATGGTGCTCCATGATGGAGAGCACGATCTCGTCGCCCTCGCCGATGGACTGGCCGAGCGAACTTGCCACCAGATTGACCGCGCCCGTGCCGGAGCGCGTGAAAATGATCTCGTCGGTGGACGCGGCGTTCAGGAAGGCGCGGACGGTCTCGCGCCCGTGCTCGAACCCCTCGGTCGCGGCATTGGCGAGATAATGCAGGCCGCGATGGACGTTGGAATATTCGCTCTCATAGGCCTGCCGCATGCGGTCCAGCACCTGGCGCGGCTTCTGGGCCGAGGCGGCATTGTCCAGATAGGTCAGCGGGTGGCCGTTCACCTCGAGGGACAGTGCCGGAAAGTCGGCGCGGATCGCATCGAGGTCGAACGGGGCGGCCGAAAGGTCGTGGGTCATGGCGGAAATGTCCGATGCGCTTGCGGCGGCCGACCGGAGCAATGCCGGCGGGCCGCCTGTCATTGGCACTCACTTCGTGTGCCCCGTCCGGCGCGGGACGCACCGGACGACAGGCAACGCACCGGGGCAGCGCCCGGTGCTCAGGCCACGCGTTTCTTCAGCCAGCCTTCGGCGCGGTCGATGAGGGCGTCGCGCAGCCCGTCATTCTCCACGAACTCGATGGCCTCGCCCACGAACGCCTGGATCAGCAGCGCCTCCGCCTCCTTGGCGGGAATGCCCCGCGCCTTGAGGTAGAACAGCAGGTCCTCATCCAGCGATCCGGCGGTGGCGCCATGGCCGCACTGGACATCGTCAGCGAAGATTTCCAGCTCCGGCTTGTTGTCCATCTCGGCTTCGTCACCGAGCAGCAGCGCCTGGCTCATCATGCGCCCGTCGGTCTTCTGGGCATCCTGCCGCACGACGATCTTGCCCTGGAACACGCCGCGCGATTCGTCGGCGAGAACCGTCTTGAACAGTTCCCGGCTCTCGCAATTGCTCACCGCATGGTCCAGCAGCAGGGTCATGTCCGCATGCTGCCCGCCCTTCAGCAGGGTGGCGCCCCGCAGGCCCGCATGGGAATGCGTGCCGGAGAAGCGGCCATAGAGGCTGACGCGGGAGGCCTTCGCGCCCGTGGTCAGGGTGAAGGTGTGCAGCTTGGTCTCGTGGCCGATCTCCACCATCATGGTGGCGAGATGCAGGGCCGACAGGCTCTCTTCCTGCACGCGCACATAATCGAGATGCGCGCCGTCGCCCACGAACAGTTCGACCGCGTCGTTGGTCTGGTAGGCGACGCCCTCGGTGCCCTGAAAGCTCTCGACGAAGGTGGCCTTCGCCCCCGCGCCCACATCCACCAGAAGGCGGGTATAGGTCGCCGATGCCTCGGTGCCGGTCACCACATGGGCGATGTGCACGGGCCGCGCGATGTGCGCGCCCGCATCCACGCGGATCACGAGGCCCTCGTCGAGGAACGCCGTGTTGAGTGCGAGCACGCCGTCATACTTCTGCGGGGCGAGGGTGTTGAGCTTCTCGATGGCGCCCTGCCCGGAGGCCAGCGCCTCGGACAGCGGGAGGATGGAGAGCCCCGCTTCCGCCGACAGGTCGGAGGCGGACGCCACCAGCTGTCCGTTCACGAACAGGATGCGGCGCACATCGGGGAAGGCCACCGCCTCGGCGCCCGCCGCCGCCACATCGGCGGTGGAGACGGGTGCCGGCGCGGGTGCGGCCGTGCGCAGCAAGGCGCGCAGGTCGGTATATTTCCATTCCTCCACCCGGCGGTGGGGAAGGCCGTTGGCGGCGAAGGCGTCGCGCGCGGCGCGGCGCAGTTCGCCCAGCCGGCCGGCGAGCGGCCCGGCGACCGGCTCGGCCGCGACGCGCTGGTCCGCGTGGGCGACCAGCGCCTCCTCGGCAGCGGTGCGGGGCGGATTGGCATGAATGTTCATCACCGCCTCCTCAGGCCGCGTCCTGGCCATAGGCGGCATAGCCCGAGGCTTCCAGTTCCAGCGCCAGTTCCTTGCCGCCCGTGCGCACGATGCGGCCCTTGTGCATCACATGCACCACGTCCGGCACGATGTGGTTCAGCAGGCGCTGGTAATGGGTGATGACGACCATGCCGCGCTCCGGCGAGCGCAGGGCGTTCACGCCGTCCGACACCACCTTCAGGGCGTCGATGTCGAGGCCGGAATCGGTCTCGTCGAGAATGCACAGCTTCGGCTGGAGCAGCGCCATCTGGAGGATTTCGTTGCGCTTCTTCTCGCCGCCCGAAAAGCCCACATTGACGCCCCGGCGCAGCATGTCCTGGGTGATGCCGAGTTCGCCGGCCTTTTCCTTCACGAGGCGCAGGAAGTCCGGGGTGGAGAGTTCCGCCTCGCCCCGCGTCTTGCGCTGCGCGTTGATGGCGGTGCGCAGGAACGTCATGGTGGCGACGCCGGGGATCTCGATGGGATACTGGAAGGCGAGGAACACGCCGGCGGCGGCGCGGGCGTCGGGGTCCATGTCCAGCAGGTCCTGCCCGTCCAGCAGCGCCTCGCCCTCGGTCACCTCATAGTCCGGCTTGCCGGCGAGGACATAGGACAGGGTGGACTTGCCGGAGCCGTTCGGCCCCATGATGGCGTGGACCTCGCCGGGATTCACCGTCAGGTCGAGACCGCGCAGGATCTGGTTGTCTTCGATCTGCGCATGCAGGTTGCGGATTTCGAGCAGGGCCATCAGTTCCGTTCCATCTAGTTCCGGCGGCTCCGCGGAGGGCGCTGCGTGCGCCACGCTCCGGCGGTCCGGCCATGAGTGCCAACGAGGCCCGGACCCGCCGGACCCGCGAGAGTGCGTTCGGCGGTCAGCCCACCGAGCCTTCGAGGCTCACCGAGATCAGCTTCTGCGCTTCCACCGCGAACTCCATGGGGAGATGCTGGAGCACGTCCTTCACGAAGCCGTTCACGATCAGCGCCACCGCCTCCTCCTGGGAGAGGCCGCGCTGGAGGCAGTAGAACATCTGGTCTTCGGAGATCTTCGAGGTGGTGGCCTCGTGCTCGAAGACCGCGCTGGCGTTCTTGGCCTCGATATAGGGCACGGTATGCGCCCCGCACTTGTCGCCGATCAGCAGCGAATCGCAGTTGGTGAAGTTGCGGGCGTTGGTGGCCCGGCGATGGGCGGTCACCTGTCCGCGATAGGTGTTCTCCGAGCGGCCGGCGGCGATGCCCTTGGAGATGATGCGGCTCGACGTGTTCTTGCCGAGATGGATCATCTTGGTGCCGCTATCCACCTGCTGGAAGCCGTTGGAGATGGCGATGGAATAGAACTCGCCCTGGCTGCCGTCGCCGCGCAGGATGCAGCTCGGATATTTCCAGGTGATGGCCGAGCCGGTCTCCACCTGGGTCCAGGAGATCTTGGAATTCGCCCCCCGGCAGTCGCCGCGCTTGGTGACGAAATTGTAGATGCCGCCCTTGCCGTTCTTGTCGCCCGGATACCAGTTCTGGACGGTGGAGTACTTGATCTCGGCATCCTTCAGCGCCACCAGTTCCACCACCGCGGCGTGAAGCTGGTTCTCGTCGCGCTGGGGTGCGGTGCAGCCTTCCAGATAGCTGACATAGGCGCCCTCGTCCGCGATCAGCAGGGTGCGCTCGAACTGGCCGGTATTGCGCTCGTTGATGCGGAAATAGGTGCTGAGCTCCATCGGGCAGCGCACGCCCTTCGGCACATAGACGAAGGAGCCGTCCGAGAAGACCGCCGAATTGAGCGTGGCGTAGAAATTGTCCGTCACCGGCACCACGGAGCCGAGATACTGGCGCACCAGATCGGGATGCTCGCGGATGGCTTCCGAGATGGAGCAGAAGATCACGCCCGCCTTGGCGAGTTCCGCCTTGAAGGTGGTGGCCACCGACACGCTGTCGAACACCGCATCCACAGCCACCCGCGAGCCGGACTGCGGCTCGATGCCGAGCAGGATGTCGCGCTCGCGCAGCGGGATGCCCAGCTTCTCGTAGGTGGCGAGAATCTCGGGATCGATCTCGTCGATGGACTTCGGCCCGGAGCTTTTCGGGGCGGAATAGTAATAATAGTCCTGGAAGTCGATCTTCGGGTAGCTCACCCGCGCCCAGGTGGGCTCTTCCATGGTCAGCCAGCGCCGATAGGCGTCAAGCCGCCATTCCAGCATCCATTCGGGCTCGCCCTTCTTGGCCGAGATGTAGCGGACGGTATCCTCGGAAAGGCCTTTTGGGGCCTTCTCGCTCTCGATATCCGTCACGAACCCGTACTTGTACTGGTCCACGTCGATCGATTTGACGCGATCGACTGTCTCCTGGACAGCAGGCATTGTCTCGTCTCCTCTCCCGCGCGGGGTCAAGGCCCGCGGGTCAAGTTCGTCCAACTCAAAACTTCCGCGTGGGACATAGCCCAGCAAAAGGTCTTACGGAACAGCCCTCATGTGGGCGTACGCGGCATTCCGGCGCATTTTGTGGGCAAAACGCGCCTTTCCCGACCAAATCGCGCCGCCCGAACCGCGGGCAGCGGCGAAAACCTCATCTCACGCCGCCCGCGCCCCGCGGGCGCGCAGCGCCGGAACCGCCTTTTCCAGCGCATCCAGGGCGGCGTCCACGTCCCGCTCCGTGCTGGACCAGCCGAGCGAGAGCCGGATGGCCCCGGCGGCAAGGTCCGCCTCTATGCCCATGGCCGACAGAACGTGGGATGCCGCCACCTTGCCCGACGAGCAGGCCGAGCCGGCACTGACCGATACATGGGAAAGATCGAGGGCAATCACCAGTGTCTCGGCCCTGATTCGCCCGAACATCGCGCAGATGGTGTTGGGAAGGCGCGGTGCACCCGCGCCCGCCACCGCCGCATCGGGAAACCGCGCGCGCAGGCCGGTCTCGAACCGGGCCCGCAGGTCCGCGAGCCGCGCCGCCTCCGGCTCAAGACCCTGACGCGCACGCGCCGCCGCCGCGCCGAAGCCGACGATGGCCGCCACATTCTCCGTACCGCCGCGCCGGCTGCGCTCCTGCCCGCCGCCGCCGATCAGCGGCGTTGCGGCGCGGGTGTCGGGATGGCGGACCACCAGCGCCCCCGCGCCCTGCGGCCCGCCCAGCTTGTGGGAGGAGAGGGTGACCATGTCGAGCCCGAGCGCGTCCATGTCGAGCGCGATGCGCCCGGCCGCCTGCACCGCATCACAATGCACCACCGCCCCGTTGGCATGGGCGATGCGGGCGATCTCCGCCAGCGGCTGGATC
The DNA here is from genome assembly GCA_002279855.1 of Rhizobiales bacterium 12-68-15. GTDB lineage: Bacteria > Pseudomonadota > Alphaproteobacteria > Rhizobiales > Xanthobacteraceae > Aquabacter. The sequence continues at coordinate 4,717 of NCCY01000038.1, read as the reverse complement.
ACCCCGGTCTCGTTATTGGCGGCCATCACCGACACCAGCGCCGTGCGCCCGGCCGCGCGATGCCGCGCCAAAGTGTCTTCCAGCGCACCGAGGCGCAGGAGCCCCTCCCCGTCCACCGGCAGCCATTCCACGGCGCCGTCGGGAAAGCGGTGGCCCCGCATGACAGACGGATGCTCCACCGCGCTCGCGAGCAGCACGTCGCATCTCACCGGCTTGCCGGCGATCTCCAGCGCGGGCGTCAGCGCCAGCGCGTTGGCTTCCGTCGCCCCCGACGTGAACACCACCCCGGACTTCGGCGCCCCGAACAGCGCGGCGACAGCGCCCCGCGCCTGTTCCAGCCGCGCCCGCGCCGCGCGCCCCTCGCCATGGACGGAGGAGGCATTGCCCGGCGCGTCCAGCACATCGAGCATGGCCGCGCGCGCCTCGGGCCGCAGGGGCGAGGTGGCGTTGTGGTCGAGATAGGAACGGGCGGCGGGTGTCACGGTCGCAGCCTCCAGGATGCGGCGGGCAAGGCCCCCTCATGCCACAGATCGCCACGCGATGCAGGCCGCGTGCCGGCGGAAGCCCCCGCAACCGACAGCAATGTCTTGCATTTGCGCGTGATCTCGGTCATACGTCAAACTTAACCCGTTCCGCGTCCCGGCCGCGAACATACCGTTTTGCGCCCGAGCAGGAAAATTAGAATTATTCTAAATAGATAGGCGGACCCTCGGGCCGAGTCAAGACGTCAGCGGGTGAACGTCTTTGTGGGCGCTGCATTTTCGTGCGATTCGGAGGGTCACCTTCCGGATTTCCCGGGCAGGGCCTGCGCTTCTCGCCGAGCCGCCCAACCGGTTCCGTAGGTGCCATGCCTGAAGTCATCTTCACCGGAGAAAAGGGGCGGCTCGAAGGCCGCTACCAGCCCGCCAAGACCCGGAACTCGCCGATCGCGATCATTCTTCATCCACACCCGCAGTTCGGCGGGACGATGAACAATCCGCTGACCTACAACCTCTATTATCAGTTCGTGAACCGGGGCTTCTCGGTCCTGCGGTTCAACTTCCGGGGTGTGGGCCGCAGCCAGGGGTCGTTCGATCACGGCACCGGCGAACTCTCGGATGCGGCAGCGGCGCTCGACTGGGCGCAGTCGGTCAATCCCGATGCCCGCGCCTGCTGGATTGCCGGCGTCTCCTTCGGCGCCTGGATCGGCATGCAGCTCCTGATGCGCCGCCCGGAGGTGGAAGGCTTCATCTCGGTGGCCGCGCCGGCCAATCTCTACGACTTCTCCTTCCTCGCCCCCTGCCCGTCGTCCGGCCTGTTCGTGCATGGCGACAAGGATGCGGTGGTGCCCACCACGGCGGTTGCCACGCTGGTGGAGAAGCTGAAGACGCAGAAGGGCATCGTCATCGAGCAGCAGATCGTGCCCGGCGCGAACCACTTCTTCGACGGCAAGCTCGACGAGCTGATGGGCGTGGTCGGCACCTATCTGGACAAGCGCCTGCCCGGAACCCGCAAGGACAGCGCGGCCTGAGCCGCGCCACCTGCATCTGTTACAAGAATGGCCGGGCCAGCGCCCGGCCATTTTTTTATGCTCCGCCGGTCAGGCGGCGAGGCGCGCCAGCCGCGTGCCGCCCCGCCAGCGCTCCATCTCCAGATGCTCGGCATCGTCCCGCAGGACACGCCAGTCGCCCTCGCCCGTCATCTCGCCTTCGATCACCAGCGGCAAGGCGCGCGTCTTCAGGCGGATCACCGGCGTCACATGGGCATAGGGCGCGCAGGGCATGTCCAGCAGCGCATGGGCGATCACCTGCGCCTGCCGCGCGATGGGCTCGATGAAGCGACAGGGCGCGCCCGCGATGCTCACGCAATCTCCCAGCGCATGGATGCCGGGTGCGCTGGTCTGAAGCGTCGCCGGGTCCACCGCGATGCCGCCCGCGAAGGCAAGGCCCGCCGTTCGCGCCAGACGGCTCTCCGTGGCAAGGCCGATGGCGCTCACCACCTGATCGGCCGCAAAGGTGCCGGCGGACGTCTCCAGCGCCAGCGCCCCGTCGGCGCGCGACAGGCCGCGCACCTCCACGCCGCCGAAAAAGCCGATGCCGGCCTGCGCGAACCGCGCCGCGAGGCGCCGCGCGGCGGTCTCCGGCAGCACGGCGCCCAGCGGCAATGCGGTGCGGTCGAGCAGCGTCACGGCATGGCCGGCGCGGGCGAGATCATCCGCTAGCTCGCAGCCCACCATGCCGGCGCCGAGGATGGCGATGCGGCTTGCGGGCTTCAGCGCGCCATGCAGCGCGCGCCACGCATCGAGCGAATTGATGCGCCAGCACAGGTCCGGCGGCAGGCACGCGGGCAGAACCGGCGCGGCGCCCTGCGCCAGAACCAGCCGGGTGAACGGCACCGTGCCCCGCGTGGTGCGCAGGCGGCGGCGCGCCGGGTCCAGCCCTACGGCAAAGGTCTGCGCCATCAGCCGCACGCCGAGCCGTGCCGCCTTCTCGTGTCCGGTTTCCTTCACGAGGCGCTCCGGGGTGAGGCCCCGCCCCATGGCCACGGAGAGTTCCGGCTTGTGATAGGCATCGCCCGCGCAGGCGGAGACGAGGGTGACGGGAACCGCGCCGTCGAGCGCCCGGATGGCTTCCGCCACGTTCCAGCCGGCAATGCCGGCGCCGACGATGACGAGGCCGGCGCGGCGCGGGCGGACCGAGGGCGCGACAGCCACGGGCGCCACGCGCGGGCCGGCATAGGGCTCGAAGTCCGCCTTGCTCACGCCGCAGACCGGACAGACCCAGTCCTCCGGAATGTCTTCGAAGCGGGTTCCCGGCGGCAGGCCACCATCAAGGTCGCCCTCGCCTTCGTCATAGACCAGCCCGCAGGCGCGGCAGAGATATTGCCGCCAGGGGCCGAGCCCGTCCGTAGGTTCGGGAAGCGCGCTCATGCCGCCCCTCCCGGCATCACGTCGCGGGAGAGGCGCGCCATTTCCCAGCGCAGATGCTTGATAGCGGGCGTCACGATGGCGACGAAATGCGCCTCGCGGATGCGCCGCTGCGGCCCGGCGGAGGCGAGATACCCCCGCGCGCCCTGATGCAGCAGCGCCGCCTGCGTGGCGCGCAGCGTGAATTCGGCGCCCTGCGCGCGGGCGTCGAGCACGCTGAGCAGATAATCCTTCGAGGTCTCGAACGGGGTCTCGGCGAGGGCGAGGATGCCGGCGCGCAGGTCCGCCAGCTCCGCCTCCAGGTCGTCCGGCTGGTCGTCGAGGAACTGGTTCACATGGCCGAGCGGGCCTTCCACCTCGCGCATGGAGGCGATCGCGCCGGCCGAGACGCCCAGCGCCATGCCGGTCTGGAGCAGGATGAACGCGCCCTTGATGCGGGCGATGAACGGGCGCGCGGGATCGGCGATGAGATCGTCGGCGGGCACGAAATAGTCGTCCAGCCGGATGCCCCAGGTGCTGGTGCCCTCCATCCCCGAGAAGACGGGGCACGGGCGCAGCTCGGCCCGGTCGTCGCAGCGCAGCAGGAACATGATCTCGTGGCTGACGCTGCCCCCCACCCCCTCCACGGCAGCGATGGCGCCGCAATATTGCCCGCGCCCGATATGGCTGACCCAGGGCAGCGCGCCGCGCACCACATAGCCGCCCGCCACCTTGCGCGCCCGCAGCAGCATGGGCTCGATGCCGGAAAACGCCTTCATGGGATTGGACAGCGCCGTGCCGCCGAAGCTGCGGCCGGCGGCGTGGTCCTCCAGCATCGCGCCCTCAAGGGCGGGATTGCCGGACTGGTCCAGATAGAGCCCGCAGACGTCATGTGCCCACATGAGGAAGCCGGTCGCCCCGCAGGCGCGGCTGGCCGTCTCCATGGCGGAGATGGCGAGGCCGAAGCGGCTGCCATTGCCCTTCAGATGCGCCCCGAGCGCGCCCGCCGCGCCAAGGTCGGCCATGAGGGGCAGCGGATATTCGCCATGGTCGATGCGCGCCGCCGCCGCCGCCAGCGGCCCGTCCGCGATGGCGGACGTGGCGGCGAGGATGGCGGCATCGGGCAGTGCGGGCGGGGCGGGATCGATCCTCAGTGCGGCGGTCTGGGCCATGGGGCTCTCCGGGGCTCTCCATCGACGGGGAAGCGGAGCCGCAGCGCGGCTCCACCGGCTGCGGCGTCCGGCTCAGTCCGCCAGCGCGATCTTGAAGGCGATCGGGTTCCGCATCGAATTGGCCACCGGCGAGAAATGGTTGGCCTGCTGCACGATGGCGTCCAGCTCCGCGCGGGGGGCATCGCCCTCCACCGTCACGAACACGCGGATTTCCTGGAAGCCCATATCCTCCGGTGCCTTGTCCGCACCGCCCGCGCCCCAGGCGGCGGGGTTGCCGATATCGCCCTCAAGGCGCAGTTCGAGGCGGGAGAGGCGCACCTGCTTCCAGGTGGCGACCGCCGTGATGCCGACCGCAAGGCAGCCGCCGAGCGCGGACAGCACGATCTCGCCCGGCGCGGGCGCGGTGTTCTCGCCGAACAGGTGCAGCGGCTCGTCCACCACGACGGGGGTGTGGTCGCCCACATAGCTCAGGGTGCGATACTGCCCCTCGCACACCGTCCTGACCACATTGGTGCCGCGGGAGCCGGGATTGTTGCGGCCCTTTTCCGCAAACGCCATCAGGCCCTCGCGATCGATGGGGCGCAGATAGGTGGTGACGGTCTTCTCGGCGACGGAGGCGGTCATGATCTGTCCTCATTGACGGATGCGGCAGTGCCGCTCG